>DATIKU010000054.1 GCA_035477215.1 Spirochaetota bacterium
CGATCTCCATTATTCCTTCGTTGTAATCGAAAACGGAAAAGGGCCGTCGCACGAGCGGGTCGGTGCACGGCGCGGCTTTAATATTGACGAATTGCCCGGGCTCGGGTGCGCATGCTCCGTCGAACCTCAGTTTTAAAAGGACATGGTCCCGTGCTATGGGCAAGGGCCTGTCGATAAGCTGTGCCATCTATTTGCCGCCATCGAATTAATGATGGAACAAGGATTCCCCCGTATAAGGACTAATACAATACTATTTTTTACCGGGTGTTGTTTATTTACCCGCTGTATCAACCGTGTTCCCGGCTGGATGCGGGCCGGTTTCACCCGGGAATACGGGGCCGCCACCTTGTTCTTTCGGGGCGCGGCCAGCGCCATCATCTGCTTCCAGTCGTGGATCGGGCTCTTCATGGTGGCAGGTTGAGGCAGGCAGGAACATCCGGGCGCATGCAAAAAGTGAGTGACTTATACAAGCGCGTTTCGTATGATACGAGACATATCATATGCACGGAGGAACGAGATGATGGCGAAGGGCGGCGTGAAATCGAACGAATACATCCTTGCAATCGACGTCGGCACGCAGTCGGTACGCGCCATTCTGATCGATCCCAGGGGCAACCTGCGCGATATCGTCAAGACCCCCATAGAGCCGTATTTTTCAGAACAGCCCGGATGGGCGGAACAGCATCCCGATTATTACTGGAAGGCACTGTGCGCGACTTCCGGGAGGCTTCTCGCCTCGACGAAAGTCCCGAAGAGTTCCATACGGGGGGTCACCATGACGACGCAGCGCGACACCATGGTGAACGTCGACCGAAGCGGCAAGCCGCTCCGGCCGGCCATCGTTTGGCTCGACCAGCGCCGCGCCGGCAAGGGAAGCTGGCCCAACCCGGTGCTGAAGGCGGCGCTTCGCGCGATTAATCTCCTGGATGCCGTGGAATACGCCATCACCGAGAGCGAGTCCAACTGGATTCGCGAGAACCAGCCCGAGATATGGAAAAAGACACACAAGTTCCTCTTTCTGTCCGGCTTTCTTACGCACCGGCTGGTCGGTGAATACGTCGACTCTACGGGCTGCACGGTGGGGTTCGTACCCTTCGATTACAAGACGCAGGCATGGGCAAAGCCGTCGGACATGAAATGGAAGATGTTTCCAATGGACCCGTCGGTACTCCCCGCGCTGGTCAAGCCGTCGGAGATGCTGGGCTATATCACTAAAAAGGCATCATCCGAGACGGGAATCCCGGCGGGGCTTCCACTCATCGCGGCGGCGGCCGACAAGGCCTGCGAGGTGCTGGGCTCAGGATGCATGAGCCCCGAGATCGCCTGCCTTTCGTACGGCACCACCGCCACGGTGGAAACCACCAACACGAAATACGTTGAGATCGTCCCGTTCATACCGCCCTATCCGAGCGCCGTTCCCGGCGCCTACAACACGGAGGTGATGATCTACCGCGGCTTCTGGATGGTGAGCTGGTTCAAGCGCGAGTTCGGCATGCGCGAGGAGTTGATAGCGCAGAAGAGAAAGATGAGTCCCGAACAGCTCTTCGACGAGCTGGTGGCGGACATCCCGCCCGGCTCGATGGGGCTCATGCTCCAGCCGTACTGGTCGCCCGGTTTGAAGATACCCGGTCCGGAGGCGAAGGGTGCGGTGATCGGCTTCGGCGACGTACACACCCGTGCGCATATCTATCGTTCCATCCTCGAGGGGCTGGCCTATGCGCTCAAGGAGGGGGCGATACGCACTGAAAAACGCAACGGTGTGAAGATTGAGCGGGTGCGGGTTTCCGGCGGCGGTTCGCAGAGCGCCGTGGCGATGCAGCTTACCGCCGATATCTTCGACATGCAGGCGGAGCAACCCCATACCTACGAAACATCGGCACTTGGCGCCGCCATCGACGCCGCGGTGGGCCTTGGCATCTACGGCGATTTCCCCGCGGCGGTTGCGGCGATGACCCGTCTGGGGAAGGTCTTCAATCCGATACCTAAAAACAGGGACATCTACCGCGAGCTCTTCGAGAAGGTGTACCTGAAGTTGTATGATCGCCTGAAGCCTCTCTACGAGGATATCCGCGAAATTACCGGCTATCCACCGCAAAGGTAGAGACGCTCGGGTACGCTGCCCCATCCATCGGGCCATCCACGGCCCCTTCCCATATCCCCAATCCTGTGCAGGGGTTCGTTACGCGCGTCATCTATCAGGAAGGCGAGGGTGACGCTCCGGCGCCGGTGTAATAATTAATAATTGACCGGTTCCATATAATTCAGTAATATTACAAACGGTATTCACCGCAGTGACGCGATTGGTCGAATAGCCGGTATAAGGTTCGGGGGGTGTCGGGTTTTCCTCCAGTGGCGGGAGGGAGACTGTGCTTCAGTCGTCCGTTTTAAAACAAGGTTGTAATTGCGAACTTCAGGAAGGCCCATGAAAACGATAAACAGAGTCAGGGAAGGTGAAAACACCATGAAGAGTATGGTATATGAACTGGAGGAGGTTTTTTTTGGAATTGTGAAGAATGCCTACCCCGGCTTGTGGGAAGACGCGGGAATCACCCGATCGCTCGTCAAGGACATGTCCGCCATAATGAGTGATCGACTTCTGAAGACGCCAGGCAATAAGATCAAGCTGAATATGAAGCCGTTAATGCTCTCCGGCGAGCCCGAAAGCGAGTTGTGCTCCGTTGCCATGCTTTTTAAAATAAATTTTCACGATGGCCAGTCCGTGCAGGGCGCGGCGTTTCTCGACGCTCGCGCGAAAGACGCCGGGAAAAACACTTTCTCCTCGATAAAGAAGGATCACCTCAAGCGACTGTATTCGATCGCGCACCACGGCCAGCTCCTTTTGTACGATTATGACAATATCACCGGAATGGCGTTCCCTGCGACCGCGGAGTCGGTGCTCGGTGCGTATCCGGCCAGTTGGAACGCCTGGGCCCCGTATACCGTCGCGGCGGTGACCTCAGCGCACTGCGCCCTGGCCCTTAACCGCAAGGATACGGGCCTGTACAAGGCCTCTCTTCCGTGGTCGTACCAGCTCTGTTTCCGGAACCTCTTCGGCCTCGATCTCGATTATGGTGATGTGGCGGTCGATACGGCGCGCGGGGTCCGGTTCGAAAAGGGCCGGGCGCGGCACCTCGTTCTGGTCTCGGTTGCGCACGGAGGGGCCGACCTGGATGATAGTCTGGATTATGATCGCTCGTCGTATGTCGAGATGAGCTGAACCGATGCGATATCCGGGCGTGATGGCGAGCTCGGCAAACCGGGAAAGGTTTTTTCGCTGCCGTTATGCGCGCCGGGATTATTGCCATGAAAAATAAATTTCGATCCATAGGGTACAGGATCTTTTTCCTCTATGTTCTGCTGTCCATCGTTAATGTCTCTTTTATCATCACCATCATTTACGAAAACCAGATCGATCTTATCAGCAGGAACACCGGTCTGGAAACGGAAAAACAGGTCGCCGGTCTTATCGATTCAATTAAGCGATTCAGTCTTGAAATGGAAAAGGGATATCTCTTCGATTTACGGTCCGGTGGGAGCGCGGCAAAGCAGATTGTCGGGCTTATCGAACCCCACGTCGAGGATTATCTGATTTTCAATGAAAAGGGAGATGTTCTCCTTTCTTCGGGGAAGAGTGTTAAACCGCCGAAGCTGTATGTTGAGGACGGGCTCCGCTCCATGACCACGATGACGTTTGCGGGAAAGGATTATTATCTGAGAACCGATAAAGAACGGGAAATGATGTATTTCTATATACCGCTCGTGGATTTTTCCCCGCCAAATTCAATTCTGCTCGTTACCAGAGAGCTTGGCGGTATGAGCGAGTCGCTTGAAAATCTTTATTCGCAGGCGGTTTATGTATTGATAGTAATACTTTTCTTCCATGGCGTATTCGCGGCGCTGCTTTTCCGGTATATAGTTTATCCGATCTATCTTCTCGATCGGGGAAGCAGACGGCTCATGAACGGTGATTATAGCACGCGCATATTATTGGAACGGGATGACGAGTTCGGATCTCTCGCGGAAACGTTCAATCGAATGGCGGAATCTATCCATGATAACGTGCGCGGCCTTGCCGACGAAGTGGAGGCCTCGAAAGAAAGCAAACGGAAGACCGAAAAATCGATAACGATGGATCAGTCGACGGGCCTCTTTAACCGCTATTACATGTTCGAACGGCTTCGCGAGGAAATAAACAGGGCGCGGATCAGAAAAAGCGGGACAGCATTCATGCTTGTGGAGGTTGACGGTTCCGTGGAGATAGATAATATTTACGGAAGTCAGACAAGCAATATAGTTTTAATGGAGATCGCGAAGACGATCAGGCGGACCTGCGCGGATACCGATACCGTCGGGCGTTTTGAAGGACTCATTTTTGCCGTTCTGTCGCCGGAAAGCCCGCCGGATCATGCCCGCAAACTGGCCGAAAGCATCCGTCTTGCTATTGAGGAGAGAAAAACGGTAACCCCGGACGGTGAGTTTTCGGCGACGGTCAGTATTGGCGTTTTTCACGCGGACGCCGATTCGCTCGATACGATCACGGACGTCAATGATATAATCGGCCGTACGGAAACCGCCGTGCGGCAGGCGAAACAACAGGGCGGCAACAGGACGGAGACGGCCCGGTAGAGGTCCTTCCTGAAAGTGAAAAATAAAGGGAAATTTACCATTGTAGTGGCCGTATCGCTGTGCGTCACCGCTTTCCTCGTGGCAATCAATCATATCACCCTCGCCGTGCGACTGAACGAAATGAAGAGCAGCCTTCAGGAGTTCGACAACCGCGAGGGAAGTGTGGATCATATAGGGCTCGTGGCGACCTATGAGATACACAAGAAGATGTACGAGGAGCGGCTCGCCCCGGATCAGGCCGATATAATGGAGCAGAGAATCGAATCCCTGATCCTGAGGGAAAAGGAAGACATGCGGGCCGTACCGCTTGCTGAAAGGATGATCTCGATGCCGGCGCTCTGGGTGATAAACATGAACCGGTATGTCCTCGGGAAAAGGCCCCTGCGCCTCGGCGCGGGCAAAGACGCGGTTTCCGCCGATCTTGATCTCGCCTATTATTTTGAGAGGAATTTTCTTTTCGAGCGTGCAATCGAGGCGTATGACAGGGTACTCGCCAAACGGGGATTGGACAGCGCCGTGAGAGCGGGAGTCCTGCTCCATCAGGGATACTGCTATGCGCTATCCGGGAAGAACGTCAACGCAAAGGGAAATTACCAGACTATCATTCGCGATTTCAGCGGAGAAAACAGCGCCATCACCGCAACGATTCTTTTACGTTACATGGAGGGGTTCGCGCGGGCGCAGGAAAGGATTCTCGGCAGCGGGGCCGATCCGCTGTTGAAAAGCAGGAAGCTCGTCAACCTCATGGCCTACAAACAGGCTCTGGATATACTTGAGAAAGAAGAAGTCTCTGCAACGCAGAAGAACCTGGCATTTATACGGTTCAGTAAGGCGCGCTGTTATACGGGGCTTGGCAGGCCGGCAAAGGCGGTTGAGACCTATCTGTCGGTCATAATGGATAATCCGGCGTCGGAATACGCGAAGCTCTCAAACCGGAAACTTTTCGCGATCGGGTCGAGGGCGGGTGGTGAGAACGAAATATCGCGGATTTCGATTCGTATTAACGAACGATTGAAAGACCCCGTCCTTGCGGGGATGATTGAAAGCCGGGGAAAGTTCACGGCCGCCGTGCCGGATGCTTACCGGACGGGCGATCTTGACCTACCCGATAAGATTGTACGCCAAGCCGACATTTTCTTGAGCCATGCTGAAAAAACTCCCGCTGCCGCGCGTTACCTGGTTATTGAGACGAGCGATGGGAATACATTCAAGGGAACCGTGATAGAGGAGACCGGCGAGCATATCGCGCTGATGACTTCGATCGGCAGGATCAATGTTAAAAAAAACAGGATCACCGGAATATCCGGTAATAAATGACGCGGGGAAGAGCCTCTATCCGTCGGAATTATTCAGGAGTTACCGTACTTTTTCAATAATTCTTTGATCGGCAGGGGCGGCGAAAAAAGGTAGCCCTGGAAAAAGTCGCACCCCAGGGCCCTGAAAAAATCGAACTGCGCCCGGGTTTCGAAGCCTTCGGCGACCACCTTGAGGCCGAGGGAGTGAGCGAGTTGAACGATATGGCGGGCCATCGCTTCCTTTCTCGGATCGCCGGGGACCGACTGAACGAAAATCATATCAACTTTCAGGATGTCGACGGGCAGCTCGGCCAGGTAGGCCAGGGATGAAAAACCGGTGCCGAAATCATCGACCGCGATGGAAAATCCCCTCTCCCGTAATTTTTTCAAACTCTCCTTCCCGGATGTAAGATTGGACATTAACTGGTTCTCGGTCACTTCGAGTATGATATTCCGGTTCTCAATCCCGTGCTGATCGGCGAAGGATGAAAGAAAATCGCTGTATCTGGCGTTGACAAGCTGGTTGGTCGAAAGGTTTATACTGATCTTGAACCGTTTGCCGACAAGCACCTCCATGTCGTGAAAGGCCTTGTGGATTACCATATTGTCCACCTCCTTCGCCAGGCCCGCCTTCTCGATGATCGGAATGAAATGCCCCGGCCCTCCGAGGGATTGATTTTCACCGGTGCAGCGAAGGAGTGCCTCGGCGTGAACGATCCGTTCTTCATCGTCTACAATCGGCTGGTAATGCAGGGTGAAAAGATCGCGGCTGATGCTGTCCCTGAGCAGATTGACCGTCAGAATTATATCGGCAGAGGCGTCGACAAGGTCCGGCGAGAAAACGCTTAAAGAGTTTTTGGTCTTTTTTGCCTTTCGCAAAACGCTGTAAGCGTTTTTAACGACCGTCTCCCCGTCCGCCCCGTCGCGCGGCAGCAGAAGCACTCCGATGCTGGTGGTGATTAGGTATGCGGCGCCGGCAATTGTAAACGGGTTTCTCAGTGAAGTGATAATTCTGTCGGCGAGATCCATGGCGTCCTGTTCCGAGCGGATATCACGGAGCAGGAAAGCGAAATCATCGCCGCCGATGCGGTAAAGGCTGCCCGTCTTACCGAACAGTTCGGTCAGGCGAAGCGCGAACTGTTTTAGGATATGGTCGCCTATGCTTTCACCGTAGCTTTCGTTCAGGTTTTGAAAATCATCTATATCCAGCAAAAGAAGGGAGAACGGCGCCCCTCCGGAGCCGGTCGCTTCGATTCCGGCCTGAAGATCGCGCATGAAGGCCAACCTGTTCGGAATCCCAAGCAGAGAGTCGCGGCTGACGATATTGTCCATGTTCTTCTTGATGTCCGCCAGCTGAGAATAGTAATCATTTGTGATATCGATTCTCCTGATCGTCATAAACGCGATGAGGAATGTTATGCCGATCCCGAAGTGTGGATATGGGACTGCTCCGTAACCCGCGGGGCTGCCGGAAAAGATTGTGGAGTAAAGATAGCTGAATAGAAAATATCCGAATACGAGAATACCGACCAGACTTTTCACGAATGGGGAAGACGCCTTCTGCCGGACTTCCCAAAAAACCAGAATACTTACGGAATAGAGAAAGCATGCCGTCAGGATGCCGTCCCGCACTATGAGGAGCGGGCCCCCCGTGCGCGAATTAAAAGACGCACCTGCATCAAAGCGGCCGTCAATAAAAGTGTTGAGCCTAATTAGCAGATCCGGGTTCCAGATGACAAGCGCACCGATGGCGATAGCCGCGACGATTCCGCCCGGAAACAGTATCCGGTTCAGCTTTTGAATGGAGTCGGGGACCTGCAGCGCGCTGTTCAGATAATACGGTGCGAGGACAACAAGGATCAACGGAGATAGTTCCCTCAGTATCGTAAAAAACCGGAATGCCGTGTCCGACGGAACGAGGAAAGCGAAAATGACCGCCAGCGCGTCGCTTATGATATAGACAGCGGCGGCGTAGTTCAAAAAAAGGGAGGGGGGTGTATCGGTCCGGCGCGTTTTCGCATGGGTATAGGTGGATTGTATGACGGTACTTACGATAAATCCCGCACAAAATATCGTTAAGCATATGTAAAGTACAGGGATCGAATTCATTTGGTGCCGGTTGCCGTTCGTGAACAGTGTATAATTATGGATTCGCGTCGGCAAAAGTAAACAAAAATAACACTTGTTCGTTTCAACGAATATGGGCGAAAAACCGTGACGCGCCGAGCGCGGCGAAATAAACCAGAGTCCCTCCCGTCACCATCGTCGCTCCGGTCGGGGTGTCGAGGTTATACGAGAGAAACAATCCGCCGAGCATGATGACCACCGTGTATGCGATTCCCGCCGCGAGCACCAGTCTGAAATCCCTGGACAACAGAAGCCCGAAGCTCGCCGGGAGCACGATGAGCGCCGAGACAAGGATTATCCCCACGATCTTAATGCTTACGACTATGATGGCCGCGAGGAAGATCAGCATTGCGTTTTCGAGAAGGGATATCGGTACGCCGCTGACGGCCGCAACCTCCTCGTCGAAGGAGGCGAACAGGATGCGGTGCAGGCAAAGCGCGACGAATGGCAGAAATACGAGAAGGGCGATGACGACGAGCGTGAGGTCGAAATCGGTGACGCCGAGGATATTCCCGAACAGGTATCCCATGATGTCGAAGGTGTAGTCCTTGCGAAATGCGATGAAGAGCGCCCCGAGCGCCATCGAAAACGAAAAGAAAATCCCGATGCTCACGTCGTAGCTGACCCGCCCCAGACGGACGATCCGGCCGATTGCGAGCGCGGAGGCCACGCAGAAAACGAGGGAAGTGTAGAATGGATTGATGTCGAGCAGAAGACCCAGCGCGATGCCGGCAAAGGCGGTGTGCGCGATGCCGGCCCCCATGAACGAAAGGCCGCGCATAACGACGAAGAACGAAAGGGTTCCGAAGAGTATGCCCAGAAAAAAACACATGAGAAAGGCGTTCTTGAAAAATGCCATTCCCAGGAGCTCCATCATTTTGCCCTCCGGCAGGTTTCGCAGCTCTGGTCGTGATGCAGGAAATACACGTCCCTTCCGAAAACTTTTTCCAGCGCCGCGGCGGGCATGCCGTCCGACGGTTTCCCGTGGAAGTGGATATTCCGTTTGAGGCAGGCCACCCTGTCCACGATGGTCGAAACGCTGCCGATATCGTGCGATACTATAATGATGGTCATGCCCTCGTTGTCGCGGAGATCGACAAGCAGCCGGTAAAAATTGTCCTGGGCGACTGCGTCCAGGCCCGTCGAGGGCTCGTCGAGGATGAGCATGCGCGGATGAAGCGCCAGCGCCCGCGCGATGAGCACGCGCTGGCGCTCGCCGCCGGACAGGCTTCCGAAGTGGCGAGGCCGTAGAGCGCTCATTTCAACGCGCTCGAGCGCGTTGTCGATCGCCTTTCGGTCGTCCGCGCCGAGCCGCTCGAAGATGGTGGTGCGTGCGTAGCGAGACATGGCTACAACGTCGTAGGCGCTGAGCGGGAAGTCCGCATTGTACGCGGATCGCTGTGGAAGATAACCGATGAGCCCGCTCTGTCGTATCTCGGCCGGCGGGAGTCCGTACACCCGAACCTCGCCGGCGGAAGGCGCAGTAAAGCCCATCGCCGTACGGAGCAGGGTACTCTTTCCGCTGCCGTTTGGCCCGACGATGGAGAGTATCTCACCCTGGTCGACCGTCAGGTATATGTCCTCAAGCACCACGGTGGAACCGTAGCGGACCCATACTCCGCGCATGGACAGCGCCGCGTGCCTGTTTTCGGCCTCATGTTTCATGATTTGAGCGCCTGCATCAGCCTGCATCAGCGCCCGCCTAAAACGTCGCCGGTCAGCGCTTTCGCGAGAAGGCGAGCGTTGTGCTCCATCATGCGTGGGTAGTTCGATTTGTCCGGGTCGCCCGGATCCCCGAGGCTGTCAAGTTGCAGCAATACCGCGCCGGTCTCGCGCGCCAGGGCGGTAGCGGCGCCGCTGTGGACCTTGAGGTCGATAACCACGACGCGAACGCGCTCGGAGCGCGCCTTTTGCACAAGGCGATTGAAATCACGCACAGATGGCTCGTGCCCGTGTCCCTTCTCTATAGTGTCGATGATGAGGAGTCCGTAGTCAGCCGCGAAATAGTCCCACGACGGATGCCACTGTATAAGTTTTTTGCCGTGAAGCGGGCGTATCAGGATGGCGATGCGCCTGTCGAGCTCGGCGAGTTCCTTATCGTATGATAAAAGGTTTTTCCTGAAGTATTCCGCTCCGTCGGGATCGATCTCCGAAAGCCTGGCGTTGATATGGCGTGCGATCCTGCGGCCGCCGTCGATTGAGAGCCAGATATGTGGATTGTCGTGACTGCCACGGTCCATCAGATAGGAAACGACGGTTCCTTTTCGCAGGTATTTTTCAACCCATCCGTCGTATTCCGGGTGAATGCCGATAAAGATTTGCGACGCCTGCAGCCGCTTCACGGTTGATGGAAGAGGCTCGAAAGTATGGGGATTGGCACCCGGTGGCACCGCGAAGAAAACATCGGCACGGTCTCCGGCGATTGAGCGGGCAATATCGCACACTGGATAGATCGAGACGGCGATCAGCAATTCACCGCTTTTGGTCCCCTCCTGGCGTGCGCACGAGACGATCACGACAAGCGCGAGCACTGCGGTAAGCGCAGCGGCCGCGTGAAGCAGGCGAGGTGGTTTCGCTTTCATTGAACGGTCCTTTTCATCGGTCGTGGCGACGATTGCTCCGCGTCTGTGCGCGCCCCCACAACGAGGCGATCACCATGGAACGGGGCTGCACGGTTTCCAACTGTGGGAGGATTCGCCGATTTGCGCAAGGAAATAATGAGTGTGCGCCGGGTCCAGACATCCACAGGGGAATGACCGTCGCGTTGTTTTACTTGACAAATTGCGGTGCCGGCACCTAATCAGCGGAAACGAATGTATCGTTGCAAAGGCGGGTATCGCCGGATTCGCAGCCCGTCGGCCGGGCCGGGGATGACGAATATTCCGACCCCCTCGCGGTTAAAAAGTTGAAATCGGCGGTTTTCATGATACCATAGAGGGCAACAGCCGCGCCCCCTTCGAGTACGATAAAAGGAGCAATCCATGGCACAAAAAGACGGTTTCCCGGCGGAAGATCTTTTCTGTTCGGACCACGGCCTGACCTATAATGACTTCATCATTCTTCCCGGCTATATAGACTTCGCCCCGGACGACGTGGATCTCGAGACGAACTTAACGCGCAACATCACTTTAAAGAGACCCGTCACCTCGAGCCCAATGGATACTGTCACCGAATACCGCATGGCGATAGGGATGGCCCTCCTCGGCGGGATCGGGTTCATCCATTACAACAACACGACCGAGGAACAGGTCGAGCATGTTAAAAAGGTCAAGCGCTTCGAGAACGGTTTCATCACCGACCCCCTGGTGCTGTCCCCGGACCACGCCATTGCCGACATTGACGACATTAAGGCGAAGTATGGATTCTCCGGGATCCCAATTACGGAGGACGGAAAGCTCTACTCGAAACTTGTCGGGGTAGTGACCAACCGTGATGTGGATTTCGAAACCGACCGCGCAAAGAAACTCCGGGATGTGATGACGACCGATCTGATGACGGCCCGAAAGGACATATCCCTCGCTCAGGCGAACGAAATACTGAAAAAATCGAAAAAGGGGAAACTCCCCATCGTCGATGAAAAGGGTTGCCTGGTGGCGTTTATGTGCAGGAACGACCTCCTTAAAAATAGGGAGTATCCCTTCGCGTCCAAGGATGGCCAGAAACAGCTCATGGTGGGTGCCGCGATTTCCACAAAGGAAGAGTCAAGGGAACGATTGGATCGACTGGTGCAGGCGGGCCTCAACGTGGTTGTTGTCGACGCCGCGCAGGGCAATTCGCTCTACCAGATCGACATGATCAAATACATAAAGAAGAAGTATCCGTCGCTGGACGTGATAGGCGGCAATGTCGTCACCGAGGAGCAGTGTGAAAACCTCATAAAGGCCGGGGCGGACGGTCTGCGCATCGGCATGGGCCCCGGCTCGATCTGCACCACGCAGACCACCATGGCGGTGGGAAGGGCGCAGGCCACGGCGATCTACCGTTGTGCGCGCTTTGCGCGAAAACAGGGTGTGCCGGTGATCGCCGATGGCGGCATCTCCGTTACCGGGCATATCGCGAAGGCGCTGTCGCTGGGCGCGTCGGCAACCATGATGGGCTCGATGTTCGCGGCGACCGAGGAGGCCCCCGGGGAATACTTCTATGAAAACGGCATACGTTTAAAGCGCTATCGGGGGATGGCGTCACTCGAAGCGATGGAAAAGGGCGGCGGCAAACGATATTTCGCGGACGACGCCAAGATCATGGTGGCGCAGGGTGTTTCGGGTGCGGTGGTGGACAAGGGCTCGCTTTTCGATTACGTGCCCTACCTTATACAGGGCCTCAAGTATTCCCTGCAGGATATGGGGGCAAACAGCGTCAGGAGGCTGCACGAGATGCTGTTTGCCGGAGAGCTGCGTTTCGAGCGGCGATCGATATCGGCCCAGATAGAGGGGGGCGTGCACGACATGTACTCGTACAAGGAGCCCAAGTACATGTAAGCCGTCAGGGCGATGGTGTGTCCCGGCGTTTGTTCCGTCGGAGCCGGATTATTATAAAGATCGCCGCCGCGACCGCCATGAGCGCCAGCGCGGCCATGTTGTAGTTGCTCAGAATGGCACCCATGCGTTCTTTTACCAGTTCCCAGTTATCTCCCAGCAGGTAACCGGTGTGAATCCAGATCAGGTTCCAGGTTGCCGCGCTGATGATGGCCAGAACGAATACCTTCGGCAGGGACAAGTGCGCGATGCCGGACGCCAGAGAGATAACAGACCGGACGCCGGGCAAAAACCGGTTGGCGAGCACGACGAGATAACCATATCGCCTGAACCACGATTCGGCCAGCACAATGCGCTTCGCCGGGAGGTGCCGGTAGTCTTTCCCCATAAAAAATTCTCTTCCCAGAAAACGCCCAACCAGAACCAGGCAGACGAAACCGCATACGCTGCCAAGCGTTGTGGCTGCATACACCAGAAGGTAATCCAGCCTGCCGGTGCCCACCAGAAACGCGCCGAAGGCGGTGATGGTGTCGCCGGGAATCGGGGGAAAAACATTTTCAACAAACGCGCTGACGAAAAGCAGAAGATAGAGCAGAACGTCGCTCACACCCGCGAGCGTCGGGAGGATTTCGGCGATTTGGGTTTCCATGGATATCCTGAATAGTGTGGGCTTTCGGTGATTTAGGCAAACATTTTAGCCGTCAGGTGAAGCGAAAAATCCTTGATTATCGTATTGGAGCGGGTATCATCCTTTCCAACATGCCGCGTGCTACTCCCTTAATGAGAGGTCGTGATCGTGAGAAGGTTACAGGTCTTTTCCCTTGCCGTTGTAACGGTTTTACTTGTTTCCTGCAAAACCGCTGATGTCAGAGACCCGTTAAGGGAGCGGATTGATGAATATCTGGCGGCAGATCCGCATTCCAAAGAGCTCTTCCGTGTCGTAATGACGTCGGACCGCTATCTCATGGCGCAGATGCAGCACCCCGACCGGATACGGCGCAACGACGACCCGGGAGGTGACAAGTACATGACAGAGGAGCTGAAAAAGTTAGACAAGATCGACGAGGAGCGCGAGGGCATTATCGCCGTATGGCTGTACCCCGATTCCGGGAGGCTCATGAAGGTTCGGCCCAAAAAGCTCACCTACCTGATGGAGATCGACAAGCTGATAGTGGAGGACATCCAGCGCTGGAGCTTCCGGTTCCCCCAAAAGGATGTGTATCCGACGCAGTTCGACGTACGGTACCGGGTGATTCTGCGAAAGACGCTTTCGGACGATGAAATCATGAAAGAGGTCCGCGACAAGATAATCGAGAAGACCGGCTCGCACTGATCAGACGGACGCCGTATTGATGATCAGCCGAACCGAATTTTCGTCGATTAAAAGCTTCTTGGCGATGTCGTTCGAGCTCCATCCCCTGCTTGAAAGCTCGCGAACGGTTTTAATCACTCCATCGTTAAGGTTCTTGCCCGGCGGCAGGTCGCCCTTCATCTGGCGCGAGATGGGATTATTGTTCTCCACGGCCTGAAGGAAGTCGGCGAACTGCTTCATCTTGCGGTCGGTCTGGCTGAACATGTCCTTGAGGCGCGAATCGGTGCTGTCGATCTCCGAGCGCATCGATTCCATTTTCTGGAACATGGCGTGGATCTGGTCTATGCGCTTTTCTATGTGAGCGGTGAGCCCCTCGAGTTCGCTGAACTTGTCCTTGACGTCGCGGATTTCCTGTTCGCGCGACTTGAGCACCAGCGTGTTTTCCTCGATTGAAGTCAGGTACTGGGTGAGCTTCTGGATGCGCTTGTCTGAGCGCTCGACGATTGCCTGAAAGGAGCCGATCCGGGACTCCATCGATTTTATGAGCATGTCAGCCTTGTGGGACGATTCGAGGTTCCGCGCGATGGTGTCCTCGTACTCGCGAAGCTCGGTTATTCGCGCCTCAAGCCCCGCGTAGCTCTGCCCGAGCGTCTCGATACGCGTGCTCACCATGTCTATTTTTGAAATTTTGTCCTCAAGCGCGTCCATCTTCTGCGTGACCATGTCGGTCAGTCCGATGATTCCCGCCAGTTCGTTTTCATAGCTCGAAAGCCTTCCCTTGCGGCCCTCGAAGGCCTTGAGCTCCTTCTCGACGGTCTTTCTCAGATCTTTTATCTTTTCGATGTCGTCCATAAACTTCTGGATGCCCCTGGCCTCGTCTTTGGCCTCCCTGAGCATTCCGCCGAAATTCTGAACGGCGTCCTCCACCTTGCGGATCATATCGTCGCTCTTGGTGAATATCTGCCTGCTCTCCTCGTACTGGGTTATCTCTTTCCTCATGTCGAGGAGGCGCTGTTCCATCTGCGAGAAGTCCACCTTCACGCGCTGCATCTGGGAATCGAGCGAGTCGTTGAAGCGCTCCTCCATGGTCGAGAGCTTCTCGGAGAGCGAACTGAAACGTTGCTCGACGCCGTGGTATTCGGTGATGAGCGATGACATCTTTTCTTCGGCCGATTCTGAGAGGCGGTTCTCCATTTCGGCGTATTTCTCGTCGAAATCCTCGATTTTCGCGATGGTTTCCTCGGCCTCTTTGCGGGCGGCCTTGACGATCTCGTCCTTTTTCGCGATGGAGTGGATGCTCAGGTTGTCGATTTCCGTCCGTATCTTCTGGACTTCGTCGGCAAAAGACGCGATAAGCTTCGACTTGGAGTCGTCGATGGTGTTCTCCACGGTGCGGAGTTTCCCGAAAACCTTGTCTATGTCGGTTTCAACCTTCTCGAGGAGCGAATCGCGGCTGCGATGGAATTCCGCTATGGACTCGGCGATCTCGCGTTTGATATTGGCGGATTTGTCCTTGATATCGGCGAATACGCTGTTTTCGAGATCGGAGAGCGTTGACTTGAGGGCGTTGACCTTCAAGTTGATATCGGCGATGTCGGAACGGGTTTCGGCAAGGGACTGGCTGCGGGTCTCCTGCAGCGCCAGTTCGAAGTTTTCGATCGCCTTTTCGATGCTGCCGATCTTGGCGTTGATGTCGGTGAACACGCGGCGATCGGCCGTATCGACCCGGCTTTCGAGCAGGTCGGCCGTGTGGCTTACGGCGTCGATGCGGGATTTGATGTTTTCGAGTATCGCCTCGCCTGCAGTGGTGATTCCCTGCTCCATGCGGGCCAGCGAATCGGAGAAGGACCTCGTGAGCAGGTCGACCTTTTCCTGGGCGGACCCGAGCAGTGCCGCCTCGTTGTCCCGGAACGACTCCCTCAGCCTGTTTATCTGGGCGGCGATCTCATCGCCCATCTCACGCGATCGTTCGCGCACCTTGTCATTGAATGCCTGTATGAGAAGAGAACTCTCGCGCTCAATGCGGGACAGCCCCTCGATGAGGGAGCTGATCTTTTTGGCCATGTCCCCGAAGCCCGCCCTCGACGCGGCGATGAATTCAATCTGCTTGTTTACCTCGCGCGCCGCCTGGGAGACGACCTTGAGGTCGTCTTCGACCTTCTTGAGGCTTGACTTCTCGATGTCGAGCCCCTTTATCCTGTTTTCTATCTCGGAAACCGATTCCCTCAGGGAGGTCGAGAGGCCACCGGCCTTCTTGACCAGCAGATCCATCTCTATCGTCGCGTCGTTGAAGCGTCGGCTCTCGGTGTCGGCGAGTTTTCTGAAATCGTTGAAGATCTTGGATGAAAACCGCTTCAACTTGATCATTTTCAGGTTTGAACGGTCAAGCCTGCGAAACGCAAAAAGCACCAGCAGGCACGACAGGAGCGTTACAATGTTCCACGTCATCTCTTGTACTCTCCGCGAATAAGGTTCAGATCTCCGGCCGCAGGGACTTTATTCCGACTTGCAATTCTATATAAATGCCATGATATTGTCAATATCTATTTTATGTCTCATTAAAAAAGAACGGCGCCCCGGGTTTTTTCCGATAGTTGACGCCGTTGGGGCTATTATAAGACAAATGGAAAGTTGCTCATGATCAGAAGAGCCGTTGTTTCGGGCGGTATTGCCGTCATTGTTACGATCCTTGCCGCGTTTGTGTTTTCGGAAGCCATGGTGAAAAAGGAGCCGCACATCGAACGGCTCCTGGAGTCGGAGCTCTTCCGTAAGGGCGAAACGATGGCCATGGTATGTGAGATAACTGCGTATTGCCCCGGCGCGTGCTGCAACACCGAATTTGTCCCAGGCGATAACGGCGAATCGGCGATCGACTGGAGCGATCAGTTGGCGGTGGGGGGGCTTTCGATCAGGGCGCTTTTGGATTCCGGTATCCGACCGGCGGCGGTCGACACGTCGCTCATTCCCTTCGGTTCCATAATCGACTGTGGCGGGGTGTTGTACGTGGCGCTTGACCGGGGAGGGGCGATAAAGGGAGCGAAGCTTGATCTTGCGATGGGTGCGCATGATGAATGCGTTGCATTCGGGCGCAGGCGGAACCGGATCGTCACGGTGCATATCCCGCACTCGCCCTCGGCGGTGGTCGGCATGATAAAGAAAAAATACGGTTCGCGAGGCGACCGCTAGTGAGCTATTCTTTGGCGGCTTCGGCCTCTTTGTCGCTCAGGCGGATGTCCCTCGCCGATTGGTTGATGGGAAGCGGAATGCTCTCACCCTGTTCAACATCCGACTGGTTCCTCCGGTCGGGCATTTTCCACCGGTTTTTTTCATCCTCGATCATCACGCCGGCCCTCTCAAGGCTCGACTGGATGGCACAGTCATTCGGATCGAGCAGCAACGCTTTCTCGTAATACGACCGGGCCTCCTGTATCCTGCCAAGTTTTTCATGGCAGAGGCCCGTATAGTGCAGAATCGAGGCGGTGTTTTCCCTGAGGTCCATCGCGCGGTTAAAATACCCGAGTGCCTCCTGCGCACGTCCCATGGCGAAGTAAAGAACCCCCATCTGGTAAAGCACCTTTGTGTCGTCGCGCTTGAGCACCATGGCCCGCTGGAGATACCTGAAGGCATCGTCGAGGTTCTGAACGGTTATCGACAGCATGCCGAGCCGGTAGTTCGCCTCGAAATTGTCCGGGTTTATCTGGATGATCGCCCGGTAGAGCGTTGCGGCCTCGTCCCAGCGCCGGCCTTTTTCGTGACGCACGGCCTCTGAATAATAATAACGCTCCTTGAAGGTCAGTTGCGCATTGATATAGGTGCGCAGATCCTGCATATAATGCCCCATCCTGCGCAGCTGCGCAAGGACTGCCGTCTCACCGTCAAATTCCCCGCGGACCTCCATAAGCCCGGCCTTTTTAAGAAGGGTAAAGGCCTGGGTGCGGCCCTGGATTTCCGAAAGTATCCCCGCCCTGAAATAATACAACGTGCCTTCGGGGGGGACGAGATCCGCGATTCTCGAATTGTCCGACAGGTAGCTGTTTTCAAGCGGTTCGGTGAGATTGTACCGGGAGCCTTTGTCGGAGCACGGCCAAGCGGGCCGGTCCGTTCCGGTAAGATGGACGAGGAGATCGTCGATATCGGTGAAAAGAAGATGAGCGAGCGGCTGATACTCGTTGACGAAGAGCCCGGTAAGGGCGGGCTTCTCTTTGAACAGCAAGGCCAGTCTGTCCAAGCCCTCGCCCTTCAGGGCAAGAGCGGACTGTTCATCGGCGCATACGACCACGAGGTGGTCGGAAAAAAGGAAACCGGCGAAATGCCGGAATGTTTTCTTCATCCCGGACAGGGCCCCGTTGAGCGTCGAGGGCGCGCTGTGAGAGAGGTTGAGCACCTGGACGAACAGCCCATTGCGCGAAAGCGCGCGGCGAACTATCCGATAGTATTCCCCGGAAAACCGGAATCGGTTGCAGGAAAGGTCATAGAGATTGGGAATATCGACGATCATCCCCATCGGGCCGCGCTGGACGCTCAGGTGGCGCAGGATTTCGCCCCGCTCGGTGAAATAAAAGTCCTTTCCGGTGAACGGCGATTGCCTGAAATCGACGGAGCGGTCCGGAACATAATCGAGACATACGGCGCCGGGGAAGTAACCGATTGATGGATTTCTGAAAAAACGCTGGTTGCCGTCGATAAAGAGAATCCCGGGGCGCCCGTCCCCGGAACCGTGCGCGAAAAGCGCAAGCGGGACGAGCGAACGCTGAAGATTTTTTATCGAGCCGTCATCCGCCGAGAAAATATCCCTCCCGTTGAAGCGGACAACCGCACTCGCGCGCCCCGGCGCCGGAGGGCCCTCGGGCGGGGCAAGATCGGCGAAACCGGAGATGTGGGTCACGTAGAGTTTCCTGTTGAGTGGAATATCGAAATTGATGTGGACGAACAGCATGAGCGGGATGAAAGCCGCCGCCCCGGCCAGGTAGACCGCCCTCGCCCATGACCCCGCCTTTGACTGCATGAGGTGAATGACGGGAATCGCCGTATTGAGGAGCGCCGCTGCGTAAAAGATCACGAAGAACCACAGATAGGTGAAGTCGAGCAGGTGGAGCGCCGCCAGAATGGGAACAGGGAGTACGAAAAGTGAAAAATCGATAATCGCGAACCGCCTGTCATGATCGTAGGTCTCGAGTATATCGCGCAGGGTGTGGTAGATGGAGAACCCGAATACGACCGCGACGGGCAGAAAAACCGCGATTCCGGCCGCGATTCCGATGGCGTTCCCGAGCGAGTTTATCGCCGCCAAAAAAAGTATGAACGCGGGCGGATAAAGCACCTCGGTGTAAAGGGGAAGAAACGCCTTTTTTAAAAGGCGCGCCGCGGCGAAACCCGCCAGGAGCGCCGCCGTGCAGGCGAAAATAAAAAGCATCTGCACGTGCAGAAAGTTTCCGAAAAATTTAATGACGGTCTGGTAGCCGAGAAAGAGATATACGAGAACATAGGAAAAATTCAGATAGGCGAATGCGAGATCTTCCCTCTTCTGCGCGGCGGTTTTTTCTTCCGGATGGTGCTCTTTGTATTCCTGGGCGTAGAGCGTCGGAGGGCTGTAGGGAAGCTTAATGAGAAAGACCGTGGGCAGAATGATCAGAAAAGGAATGAGGCCGAGGTAATAGGCCGGGGGGAGGCGGAAGGCCAGAAATCCGTGCGCCGTTCCGGCCGTAAGGGCGACAAAACTTATAACAAAGAAAGCGATGAGGCTCTTTTTCTCGTCGATGAACTCACCGCATGCGATCTTGAGGAAATAAGCGCCCTTGATTCCCGCGAAAAAGGAAACGCCCAGCATCGCGGCGTAGAGCGCCCCCCGCGCATTGAAAAAAAGATCCAGCAGCGGCTCGTCCCCGGCGGGGGCGAGGTACTTCCTTGCGACAAAGAGAGCGCAACCGATCGTAAAGGCCAGATCGGATATGGAATATATCATTCGGAAACGGCTGATTCGCGCGAAAAGCACACGCCCGGCGAGGTTGCCGAAAAAAAGGCCCGCGAGGACGGCGAGGAATACAAACCTGAACGTGGACTCGTAGGGGGCGTAATAATTGAACACGAGGGACATGTCCGCGAAGATGAACGATACCAGAAAAACCGTGGCGAAGAGGTTATAGTAGAGCAATCGTCGCTGAAGGATGTCGGAATAGCTGAATTCCTTTAACAGGCTCATTTTCGTAGTATGCTCCGTGGGGGTGCCGGCTGATGCAACCTGCATTATGGCCGAAAAATTGGCCAAAATTACAAGAACTTTTTACCGGCCTGAAGGCGACGATTCGAATCGACGGCCGCGAGGCCCGAAAAAAATGTAAGAAATTTGGCGTGTTTTTCCGTTACTATAGGATAGAGTCGTCACGTGATACTGACGGGCGTTTCCCGTCGGCGGCATTTGATTGCCGGACGCGTACTTGCCGCCTTTCACGCGAGCCGGACGGGAATTATTTATTGAACTTTTTAGTTTGGTTACATAAGTTAGTATTGATGACGGACCGCCGCGGACCGACGGCGGAAAAGAAAGGTCAGAGGCGCTCATGAAGGTCGAGAACATCCCGGAAAATAACCTTATAGTCCTGTTACTCCTTATGGTGCTTACCGGGGGGCTGTACTATTTCTGGTGGCTCGCGAGGGTAAGCCGAATATTCAACGACAATCCGGTTTCCAACATACTGCTCGTGTTGCTTACCCTCGGCCTGTGGAGCCTTTACATCAATTTAAAGTACATGCAAAAATCGGAGGAGCTTAACGGAAGGGACCTTAAATGGTTCATGGTTCTGTTTCTCCCCATTTCGTTTCTGATCGTGCAGCATAACGTCAATGAGCGATACTACCCGGGGAGATAAGGTCAGGAGAGCGCGATGATAGTACGGTGCACACATTGCGATGCTGCTTACGCGGTGGACGACGGCAAGATAACCAACAAGAAATTCGGTTTCTCGTGCCCCAAGTGCGGGACCAATGTGATCATCGACAATCGTCGCGAAAAGCGGACGGTGGCCGCAGCGACGGCGCAGCGTGGCCGCCCTGATGATTTGGACATGGGCCTCGATCTTTCCGCTGAGGGTGAAGGACCCGTTTCGGGCGAGCCCATGCCCACCGACGAGGAGCTCGCCAGGGCCCTGGAGGAATTCGATTCTGTTCCCCTCGACACGGGGCCGGTAATGAAGGACGATCTCAGCACCGCGGATTTCGGGCTGGACTCGATAGACAGCCTTATGGTCGAGGAGCCAAAAGACCGCGGAGCCGCCGGGGGAGGCGAACGGCTCGATGATGAGGCGCTGAAACTCGAAGACTTCGGGGAGAGTCTCGGCGCGGAAATTCAGGAGTCTCCGGGGGAATTCGACGATATCAGCTTTATCGACGACTCCGACGTTAAACCCAAATCCACGCCCGCAAAGCGAGGTGCGGACGTCCCGGATGATGTGGTCGATTTCGATTCAATCATGCTGGATGATGAGCCCCCTCGCGTAAAATCCGGGCCGCGGACGGGAGGAGCCAGGGGGGCCGCCCGTGATTCGATTGACTTTTCGGACGAGATCATCCTCGACAGCGAAATAAAGTCCGACGAAGTATTTTCCAAGCATTCCGCCGACGTCGACGATAGCATAACGATAGACCTCGATTCGCTCGACATAGAACTCGACGAGGGAGCGCAGAAAAAAGGCACCGTGCCGGACAATGCGCTTCCCGGGGATGAATTCATGTTCGACGAGCTGGAAGAGGCGGCGCCGTCAGGCGGGCGGTCCGGGGCTCCCCGCGCGGCGGACGAGGAGTTCGATACAACCATCGATCTCGATACCCTGGACATAACCCTCGACGAGGTCGAGGAGCTTAAAAGGGGCGTCGATATAGACGACGATGAGCGCCTTACGCTTGATGATACCGGCCTCACAATGGACGAGCTTGTCGTCGAAGAGCCTCCCTCCGCGGCGGGAGCGCGATCGATTGACGACACGACTGCCGGCGAAGAGGACATCAAGCTCAACCTCCGCGAGATCGACCCGTCGCTGAGCGTCGACGACCTCGCGGGCGGGAGTGATCGGAGAATAATCGACGAGCTCGAGGAGGATGGCCTTCCGGAGATAGACCTCGAAAAGCTGCAGAAAGAGGAGTTTGCCGAAGACCTCTTCGAGCCCGATAACGGAAGGGGCGCGGCATCGAAACGCGCCTCTTCCTCCGAGGATTATCTCGATATTGAGACCAGGCGGGAATTCTCGCGCTATCGGTCCGATCTGGAAAGAGGCGGTCCGGCCGGCGCGGACACCGTGCCCGGCGGGGTAATCAATTTTTCAATCGACTACTCGCTCACCTATTCGCGTCTGGGCGCGATCCTGAGGCTTTCGGGACTTTTTGCAATAGGGCTTCTCCCCCGGCTTTTCGTCACCATGCTGTATTCGGCGGTTTCGGCGATACTGGGTCTCATCAATACGCTGCTGGTGCTCTTCAGGGGCTATCCCGACGAAGACTTCCTCGAGGTCCAGGAAAACACGCTGCGGGGCGCGATTTCACTCGCCGGGTGCGCCTTCGATGTGGTTGAGGACACGCCCGGTTTTTCGGGGCGGAAAAATATCGATTATGCCCTGCAGCTTTCGGTCACCTACCCCGTGCGCTACTCGCGTTTCCTGGCCTTTCTCCGCCTCACGGGGGTGGGCATCG
This sequence comes from Spirochaetota bacterium, assembly GCA_035477215.1. Classification (NCBI taxonomy): domain Bacteria; kingdom Pseudomonadati; phylum Spirochaetota; species Spirochaetota bacterium. The sequence goes on from DATIKU010000054.1 coordinate 22,515, forward strand.
TGCTGGCGCTTCTGCCGCATCTGGTTCTCGTCGCCCTGCTTTCGCTCGGTGCGCTCCTAATTTATTTCGTCGGCCTTGTGGCCGTCCTCGCCACCAGAAGGTGGCCCAACGTGCTCTTTGACTTCATGGTGCGCTATTTCAATTATGTGGCGAACGTGAGCGCCTTCATGACGGGGCTCGTGGACCGCTATCCTTCGTTCCGGTTCGAATAAACGCACCGGTTCCAAATAGTTCTTGCTTATTAACCCCCGCCGGGCCAGCCTTCGGCCCGGCATGAATGCGCACATCCCATCAAATTCGTTCGGTGTTTCTCCATGAAAGAGGTTTTCGGGCAAAACGGAATACTGTCGTCGGTCGACGGGCGTTTCGAGCCCCGGGAGGAGCAGTGGCGCATGGCCGATTTCATTATCGAAGCGCTGTGTGATGGGATGGAATGTTTCGTCGAGGCGGGTACCGGCGTGGGGAAGACTCTTGCGTACCTCGTGCCCGCCGTCAGCTACTGTATCGAAAATGATAAGCGTCTGTGGGTGAGCACCGAGACGCGGGCGCTGCAGAAGCAGCTTCTCGAGAAGGATATACCGGTGGCGCTCGAGGTGGTGCGGCGCCTCACCGGAAGGGAGTTCACTTACGAGCTCTGCATGGGGAGCGCGAATTATCCCTGCCGCCGCCGGTTCACAGGGGTGCTGGAGCGCGGCGAGTTCCATAAGACCGAACTGCACTGGCTGGAAGACCTGCGCGCGCTCATGGACAAGGGCGGCCCCATCACCCGATTCAACACCAGGATGCCGCAGTCGCTCTGGTCGCGCCTGGCGCGCGAGAGTGACGCGTGCGGCATGTTCGCCTGCCGGTTCTCGTCGAAATGTGCGTTTCAGCTCGCGCGAAAGCGCTGGCAACAGGCCGATGTGCTGATACTCAACCACTATCTTTTTTTCGCGAACATCGCTTCGGGCAAAACCTATCTTCCGTCCGCGGACGTTCTCATATTCGACGAGGCCCATTCGCTCGAGGACATCGCCTCGGACCAGCTGGGATTCTCCATCAGCTTCTCCGACATGATGGATATCGCCGAACGTTTCCACCGGCGGGGCCGCAGGAAAACCGTGCTCTCGCAGATTGCCCGCGAATCTCTCCGGAAAAAAGCGGTCGCGAAGCACGAGTCCTTCTTCGCCGAGGTCCAGAAATTTTTTGAGACGCTCCGCTCGCACCTCCCCGGCGACAAGCCATCGTGGCGGCTTAAGGAACCGCTCCGTACGGGGCCGGACATGCTGGCCGCGTATCGCGAATTCTACGCACTTATGGGCGAGATCGATGAACGGATGGACGACGAGCATTTCAGGACCGAATTCGAGATCGCCAGGTCCCGGCTTTTTTCCGCGGCACAGGCACTTACAGCGGCCATCGGCTGTGAGGACCCGGACTGGGTGTACTGGCTCGAGAGGGGAGAAGGCGAGCTTCTGGGCGATGTTACGGTTAAGGGGCAGCCGGTCGACGTGGCCGGGGTCATGGCCCGCGACGTGTCGGGCTCGTACGAGAGCGTGGTGTACGTTTCGGCCACGCTGGCAGTCAACGGCGATTTTTCGTATATCGCCGGACGGCTGGGCTGCGGGTCGTACCGTTCGCTTCTTCTCGCGTCCCCGTTCGATTACCGGAAACAGGCGGTGCTTCTGCTCAACCGCGATGAGGGCGGGCCCGACGGGGTGTCCTTCTCGGCCGATGCCGCCAGGCTTGCCGCGGAGATCATCGGCCACCTCAACGGCAACTGCCTGCTCCTGTTCACCTCGTACCGGATGCTCGAAAGCGTGCGCGAGCGGCTTCTGACTGTCGTGGAGCACCCGGTGTTCGCGCAGGGCGAATACCCCGCCTCGGAGGCGCTGGAGCGTTACCTGGAGACCGGCAATGCCGTTCTCATGGGGACGCACTCATTCTGGCAGGGGATCGACCTGCCGGGCGATCTCCTGAGAGGTGTGATAATGATGCGCCTTCCCTTCGCCGTTCCCGACAGGCCGCCCGTGCAGGCGAGGATGGAGCGCCTGGAGGAGCGTGGGGAAAACCCGTTTTACGCCTATCAGGTGCCGGCCGCGGTGCTGCGTTTTAAACAGGGGTTCGGCAGGCTCATCCGCGGAAGGGAGGACAGGGGAGTGGTCGCAGTGCTCGACCCAAGGATTCTCTCGAAGAATTACGGACGGTTCTTCATCAAATCACTCCCCGAATGCACGGTGGTCCACACGATAGCGGACATGAAGCGGGCGTGGTAACGGTCACATCATGAATCCTCGACGGCGGCAGCGGCCGAAATAAGGCGTAATATTTTTTAAAAATATAGTTGCAAAATGGAAGTATATCTGTCAGTATTACGGTATGAAAGGAAAAAAATCGGGTGCCGGTGCGGGTATTTCGCTTTCGCGGCGGGATCTCGACGAGGCCCTTTTCCATGCGTTGCGCGCGGTCTACCGGTTCGAACGCTCAAAGGTGGAGCGTTTTGAGCTGTCCTTCGAGGAAATATACCTATTACAGTATTTGCGGCGCACTTCCGCGTCAAGAATGAGCGATATAGCGCACGAGATGGGAATTCCCGTCAGCACCGCCACGCGTCTTGTGGACAGGTTGTGTCGTATGCAACTCGTCGACCGGGGCAGGGGGGAGGCCGACGGGCGTGTGGTCCAGGTGAGGCTCAATGCGAACGGGGAAGCGGCGGTCTCCGCCGTGGAGCGACACAGCTTCGAGGTGATAAGCATGAACGTGGCCCGTTTCCCCACCGGGGATGTGGCGGCGTTCGTGCGGACCGCACAGTGTCTCGGCGATATTCTGGGAACAGGGCCCGTGCCGGCCGATAAAGCGGCGCCCGGAAAAAATAAAGTACGCGCGCACGGCGCGAAGGGGGATGGCGGATGAAGGAT
>DATIKU010000055.1 GCA_035477215.1 Spirochaetota bacterium
GAACGGCAGGAAGAAGCGGGTGAAGCGGAGACGGCGGAGGCCGTTGACGAAGCGGATGCGGAGAAATAATGGTGCGAGAATGTGCGACCAGACCGTGAAAATGAACGGGACCGCGTTCTTCCGAAAATTCAATAGGTAGAAGCAAGGTGCAAATGAAAGCAATTGATATTGCAACCACAAATCATGTAACAGAAGAAGATATTCTTACTATTTGTAAAGACCTGGGAATAAGCTGTGCCGGGATGGATGCCGAGTTCTCCGAAAGGGACGTTTTCCTGGTGCAGAAAAAAATAGAAGTGATCAAGGAGCAGAGGGCGAAGGCTGCAAGGGAGCTTCTGGAGCGGAAGAACGAACGCAGCGAAAGACCGGGCGCGAAGATCAAACTGAAGCGCAAGGTGACCGTTTCGAAGGAACTCATCAAGGAGAAGCAGGAGAAGGACGAGGAAGCCGCGGCGGCCCCCCCTGCGGTCACGGAGCGGAAAGAAGAAGCCCCGAAAGCCGCTTCCACGCCTCCGCGCGAGGAAAGGCGCGCTCCGGCCGCGGGCAGACCCGCCGCTGGACGCTCAGATCAGCGGCCCGATTCGCGGCCCGCGCCGAGGAGCGATGCCGCCCGCAGGCCCGGCCCAGGCGCACCGGGGGCAAGGCCCTTTGGCGATCGCAGGCCCGGCCCAGGCGCACCGGGGGCAAGGCCCTTCGCCGCCCGCAGGCCCGGTCCCGGCGCACCGCCGCCCAAAGACGCCGGCGCGGCGGACAAGAAGGACGAGGCCATCTCGGCGAAGGAAAAGGAAAAGAGAAAGAAGGCCAAGGAAAAGGAAAAAGAGAAAGAAGGCAAGAAGAGTCTCTACAAGGACAAGGGCAAGAGGACCTTCGAGAAAAGTATATTTTCGCGAAGAAAGAAGGGCGGCCACCACGCCGGAACGCAGGAGCAGGAGCGCGTGGCGGTATCGCCGAAAAACATTGATATCACCGAGAGTGTATCCGTAGGAGATCTGGCGAAGAAGCTTAACGTAAAGGCGAGCGAGGTAATCTCCCGTCTGATGAAGCTCGGCATGATGGCCACGATAAACCAGGTGATCGACGCGGAAACCGCCGAGATCCTCGCCTCGGAGTTCGGCACGGTTGTGCGGGTGGTCTCTCTCTTCGAGGAGACGGTAATCCGCCAAGAGGAGGAGGACCGGGCCGAAGACCGCTCCAGGCGCCCGCCGATCGTTACCGTTATGGGTCATGTCGACCATGGGAAGACCAAACTCCTCGACGCCATCAGGAAGACCAATGTCGTCGACGGGGAGTACGGCGGGATCACCCAGCACATAGGTGCCTATACCGTCAAGGTGCGCGATCAGTTCGTCACCTTCCTCGACACCCCGGGCCACGAGGCCTTCACCACCATGCGCGCGCGGGGCGCGCGCGTTACGGACATCGTTATCCTGGTCGTCGCTGCCAATGACGGTGTGATGCCGCAGACGGTGGAAGCGATCAACCACGCAAAAGCAGCGCACGTTCCCATAATCGTGGCGATCAACAAGATCGATATTCCCGAAACGAACATCACGCGCATACGGCAGGACCTTTCGAATTACGACCTTGCGCCCGAGGAATGGGGGGGCACCACCCTTTATGCCGAAGTCAGCGCCAAGCAGATGATCAATATAGAGGAGCTCCTCGACCTGATTCTCATCCAGGCTGAAATGCTCGAGCTCGACGCCAATCCGGCGCTTTTAAGCCGCGGCGTGGTGATCGAATCGCGCCTCGACCCCGGACGGGGGCCGGTCGCGACCGCACTGGTACAGAACGGCACACTGCATGTGGGGGATCCCTTCGTTGTGGGAATCTATTCCGGCAAGGTGAGGGCGATGTTCAACGACCAGGGCCAGCCGGTGCAGGAGGCCGGCCCCTCCACACCGGTCGAGTTGGTGGGTCTTTCCGGTGTCCCCTCGGCTGGCGACCCGTTCCAGGTGGTCGAATCCGAGAAATATTCCAAACAGATATCGCAGAAGCGCATCGACCTCAGGCGGCTTGAGACCGCGAAAAAGGTCCGTAAGGTGACGCTGGAAGATCTTAACGAGATGATTCGCGAAGGCGAGGTGCAGGAGCTTCGCGTCGTTATAAAGGCCGACGTAGACGGTTCCGTTCAGGCGCTCAAGGAATCGCTGGAAAAGCTCTCCACCGGGGATGTGAGGGTCAAGGTGATCCACGCGGGGACCGGCGGCATCAACGAGTCGGACGTTATGCTTGCGTCCGCGTCAAACGCCATCATTATCGGCTACCACGTTCGGCCTACGGCCAGGGTATCGGAGCTGGCCGAGAAGGAAAGCGTATCCATAAAATTCTTCAACATCATTTTCGAAGTGACCGATTCAATCCGCGCCGCCATGGAGGGAATGCTCTCCCCCGAATACAGGGAAGAGGTCGTTGGAAGCGGCGAGGTGCGACAGATATTCAAAATATCGCGTCTGGGAACCGTCGCCGGCGCCATCGTACTTTCCGGGAAGGTCAACCGAAAAAACAGGGTGCGGATTATCCGCGATGGCGTGGTGGTTTTCGACGGCGAGCTCAAGTCGCTCAAGCGCTTCAAGGACGACGTCTCCGAGGTCGACTCGGGGCAGGAATGCGGTTTCGGCATGGTGAATTACAACGATCTCAAGGAAGGGGACACCTTCGAGGCCTACCGGACGATCGAGATCGCCAAGACGTTAGACGGTTAACCCATGGCAACGCACCGAAGGGAGCGGCTCGAGGAGCTCGTCAAGCGGGTCGTCGCGGATGCGCTGCTTTCCGAGATAAAAGACCCGCGAATCGGCTTTGTTTCGATTGTCCGCGTGAAGCTTGCAAAGGACTACAGCGTGGCCGATATATTCGTCTCGGTGCTCGGCGACGATACGCAGAAGAAAAAATCCATGGCGGGCCTCGAGTCCGCCCGCAACTATATACAGTTCCTCGTCGGCAAGGGAATTCAGCTTCGTTCCACACCGCGACTCGTTTTTCATCTTGACACCTCGGTTGAGGAGGGAGTGCGGCTTGTCGGTGTTATAGAGAAGCTTGACGCGGGCAGCGCCGCGCGCCGCGCTTCGGGGGCCGCCGACACGGACGATGAAAAGGGCGGAGAAAACGGCGGCTGAAAGTGGAGGGTTTCGAGGCGAGGGACGCCGTTCTTCTCCTTGACAAGGAGAAGGGCAGGACTTCCTTTTCGGCGATCGAAGAAGTGCGGAGGCTGTTCGGGGCCGGAAAGGCCGGACATTCCGGAACGATCGACAAGGCGGCGACGGGTCTCCTTGTGGTCTGCACGGGTGCGGTGACGAGGCTCACGCAGTATTTCCTCGAAGGGGACAAGCGGTACACGGGCGTCATTCGCCTGGGCGTTGAAACCGACACCTGCGACGCCGAGGGCGAGGTTACCGCGGTCGGGAGCATCGACGGGATTGATGAGAGCAGGGTACGCGCTATAACAGAGCGTTTCTCCGGTAAAATAAGCCAGATGCCGCCGCTGTATTCAGCCTTGAAAATCAAGGGAAAGAGAGCGTCCGACCTTGTCAGACAGGGGCGGTCGGTTGAACTGGCCGCGCGGAATGTCGTTATAAGAGAGTTGAATATACTCGAAGTGGATATGGGGCGGGGCATGCTGACTGTTGATGTGCTCTGTTCGAAAGGCACCTATATTCGCTCGCTCGCGCGAGATATTGGCGAGTTCCTGGGGACCGGGGCGCATCTTGCGGAGCTTCGGCGCACCGCCTCGGGGCATTTCTCCGTGAGCGATGCGGCGACGATCGGGGAAATGAGAGAATATCTTTCCGGCACGAGGTCCGATCGGCGCTTTCTGCTGACCCCGGAGCAAGCGCTTAAGGATTTCGGGCGGATGGTCGTCAGTGCGACCGCGGTAAAAAGGGTTAGTAATGGAGCATTTTTCGCCAGAGGCGATGTAATGAGCATGGAAGGGGAGTCGCCTTTCATTATACTGGACGGGCATAAAAATTGTATTGCCATTGCGAACGTCGATACTGATAATTGGTCAGTTGTGTACAGGAATGTATTTAGCAGGTAAAAACCCCGGTTAACCCGGACGGAAACACAGCGGCAACACCGGAAAAGCAAACACGATCAATCACATAAGGAATAAGGAGAAAAGCAGCATATGCGTCAGAAGAGCGAGGTCGTCAATCAGTATAAAAGGCATGAGAGCGATACCGGCTCACCGGATGTTCAGATTGCCCTGCTGACGGAAAGGATCAACCACCTGACGGAGCATTTCAAGGTGCATAAAAAGGATTTTCACTCCCGCAGGGGACTTCTGAAACTCGTCGGCCAGCGTCGCAGACTTCTGGATTATCTCAAGAGAATAGATCTCGAGAAGTACCGGAGCCTTATCGAATCGCTCGGCCTGAGAAGATAAGTATTCCTCAACGGTGGACGGCGAACGGCCCGCGCCTGCCGGATTGTGCGATTACGGGCATCAAGGTATTGAAGAGGTAGAATGATGAGTTTTGAATCAGGAGTTGGAATAGGCCGGGATGAGATACGGTTCAGTACGGGAGTTCTCGCGAAACAGGCGGACGGCGCCGTTGTGGTTTCAAGCGGCGAGTCGGTCGTCTTCGCGACCGCAGTCGTTTCGCGGAACGTGACCGAGGGACAGGATTTCTTTCCGCTTACCGTGGATTACAGGGAAAAGTTCTACTCCGCGGGCAAGATCCCGGGGGGGTATATCAAGCGTGAGGGGAGGCCAAGCGACAGGGAGACCCTTACCAGCCGCTTCGCCGACCGGCCGCTAAGGCCACTCTTCCCCGAGGATTTCGTCAACGAGGTGCAGATCATAATTTCTGTGCTCTCCACCGACCAGAAGACGCAGTCGGATGTTCTGGCCATCAACGCGGCTTCCGCCGCGCTTTCAGTTTCGGGGATCCCCTTTAATGGCCCCGCGGGGGCGGTACGTGTCGGCAGGATAAAGGGGGAGTTCATCGTAAATCCCACCTTCGAAGAATCGGGGGCAAGCGATATCGATCTCGTCGTTGCCGGCACCAAAAAGGCCGTCACCATGATAGAAGGCTCGGCGAAAAACGTGAGCGAGGAAGACATGATCAACGCCGTCCTCTTCGCGCACGAACAGATCGCCAGGCTTTGCGACACGCAGGAAGACCTGAAGCGGCAGGTCGCAAAGCCGCAGATGGCGTATACTCCAAGGAAGAGGGACGAAGCGCTCAGGGACGAGATGCGCAAGCGCTTCCACCAGGAGGTGGTCGACCTTGTCAAGTTCAAAGAGAAAAAAGACCGCGAGGACGCGCTCAGAGGCATCGTTGAGCGGGCGGTGGTGGAGCTTAAGGATTCCTTCCCGGATTCGATCGGTCAGGTTGGATCGATAATAGACGATCTCGACTACGAGGTGATGCGCGCGCGTATACTCGATGAGAAGCGGCGTGCGGACGGCAGGGGCCTGACGGAAATCAGGCCCATCGAAAGCATGATTGGCGTGCTGCCAAGGGCGCATGGTTCGGCGGTGTTCACCCGCGGCCAGACGCAGAGCCTCGGAGTAGTGACGCTCGGTACGGAGCGCGACTCCCAAAGGCTTGACGCGATCGAAGGAGAGAGCTTCCGCCGCTTCATGCTGCACTATAATTTCCCGCCCTTTTCGGTGGGAGAGGTCGGCAGATACGGCGGTACAGGGAGGCGCGAAATCGGTCACGGGATGTTAGCCGAGCGATCCCTGCAGTACATACTTCCCGAGGCCGAGCGCTTTCCGTATACCATACGGGTCGTCTCCGAAATACTTGAATCGAACGGCTCATCATCCATGGCGTCCGTCTGTTCCTGTTCGCTTGCGCTCTTCAACGCCGGGGTGCCGGTTAAAGCGGCCGTTGCGGGGATAGCCATGGGCCTCATCCTCGATGGCGATCGGTACGCTATCCTGAGCGACATCATGGGGCTCGAAGACCACCTGGGAGACATGGACTTTAAAGTGTCTGGTACGTCAGAGGGAATCACTGCGTTCCAGCTCGACATCAAGATCGAGGGAATAACGCCACAGATCATGCGCGAGGCGCTTGCGCAGGCGCGCGAGGGAAGGCTTCACATCCTGGGTAAAATGAATGAAGTCATTTCAGAGCCCGCGAAGGATCTATCTCCGAACGCACCGCGGATAATCATGATCAAAATTGACATCGACAAGATCGGCGGCCTGATCGGACCCGGTGGCAAGGTGGTCAAGGCCATCGTGGAAGAGACAGGCGCCGAGATCAATATCGAGGACGATGGAACGGTCACCGTGTCCGCGGTCGACAAGGAATCCATTGACAAGGCGCTGGCCAAGATAAGCGCGATAACCGAGGACGTCGAGATAGGCAGGATTTACAACGGGCGCGTAAAAAAGGTGATGGAGTACGGAGCGTTCGTCGAGATTGCGCCCGGCAGGGAGGGGCTTGTTCACATCTCAAAGCTCGACTTCGAAAAGGTGAATAAAGTAAGCGATATCCTCAAGGAGGGCGACGAAGTGGCGGTCAAGGTTGTAGGCATAGACCGGCAGGGAAGAGTCGACCTTAGCAGAAAGGATGCGCTGAAGCGATAGCGTTCTCGGCCCATGGTTTTTAAATATACACTCGATAACGGAATGATCGTCCTCCTCGAACCCATCGAGGGGGTGGCCTCCGTTTCGGCCGGCCTGTGGGTAAAGACGGGATCGCGAAACGAACAAAACGGCCAGATGGGTTACGCCCATTTTATCGAGCACATGCTCTTCAAGGGGACGTCAAACCATTCCGCGCGGGATATAGCACGCATGGTCGACCGGGTCGGCGGACAGCACAACGCCGCGACCAACCGGGAATATACCTGCTACTACATCAATGTCATCTCCGATTATCTCGAGCTTTCCGTGGATCTTCTCGCGGATATGTACTACCGCTCGCTTTTCGACGCCGACGAAATCTCCAAGGAGAAAAACGTCATCCTTGAGGAGATCAGGATGTACGAGGACACTCCGGACGAGTTGATCCACGATGTGTTTATGGAGTGCATGCTTTCGGACCATCCGCTGGGGCACCCGATCCTCGGAACTCTCGACAGTATAGACGGTATCGACCGAAACCGGCTCCTCGATTTCTTCGCCGGCAACTACTCCACGGAAAACTGCATTTTCGCGGTTGCGGGTAATTTCAACGTGGACGAAACGAAACGGCTTATCGAGCGGGCTTTTTCACCGTCCCTGCTCGCGGCGAACGCGGCGGCCGGCGACGGAAACGCTCTTCCCAGGCGGATATTCAGACGGCATATAACGCGCGACCTCGAGCAGATTCATTTCTGCCTGGGGACGGAAGGACTTGGCCGGAACGATGAAAACCGCTGGACGCTTTTTTCATTGAGCACCATATTGGGCGGCAGCATGTCGTCGAGACTTTTCCAGAACATCCGCGAGAGGGAGGGGCTCTGTTACGCGATTTATTCCTTTCATTCGGCGTATCGTGACAACGGCGTCTTCGGCGTTTACTGTGGGACCTCCCCCGACAATTATGCCCGGGCTCTCGGACTTATCGTGAAGGAGTGTGAATCGCTGCTGGATTATGGGGTTACCGACGAGGAGCTGTGCGACGCCAAAACCTTCATGAAGGGCAACCTGGCCTTGAGCATGGAGAGCACCGAGGTGCGCATGGGCCATCTCGCCAAGAACGAGATGATTTACGGCAGGCATTTCAGTTTCGATGAAATGATTGAAAAGATAGAAGCCATTTCCATGGACGATTTCAGCAGGGTGATTGATACCGTATTCAGAGGGAAGCAGCTTACCCTGGTTTCGATCGGCCGAATCCCCGGGAACACGGGCCCCGCCACGGCCGATCCCATCCTGCTTAACGGCGGCGAACGGCTTCGATACGAATTGCGGTAAAAACTTCTTGAAAATAAACGGAGCTTACCGGCATCATTAACGGATTTCGCCGGGGCGGGAGGCTTTCGCCTCTTCAGATCCGCTTCCGGTTGGGCGATAATTTTCATAGAGGAGACTCGGAATGGCAGGTAAGGGCGATGCTGTGAACAGCACGATCGGCGAAGGATCGATATTCGAGGGTAAGTTCTATATCAGCGGGTCGCTCCGGATAGACGGCAAGTTCGAGGGCGAGATCAAGACCGATGAAGAGCTGGTGGTGGGCGAAACCGGCAAGGTCAAGACGAACATCGACGCCAAGTCGGTCGTGGTGGCGGGAACAGTTATAGGGAATATAAAGGCCGACGAAGAAGTCAAGCTCCTCGAAACGGGAAGGGTGCTCGGAGATATCGTTGCGCCGGCGATCGTGATACAGCGCGGAGTGATCGTGCAGGGTCATGTTACGATTACCGCCGGCCAGCGGAAGGACGTAAAGAAGCTGATCGAAGAATCGTTCAGCAGCGGATCGGACAAGCAGTCCGAGAAGTCGTCCAGGTAGCGGATCGTTCAACTGGAGACGTTGCCGCGAATCCATGGCAATGAAAAGGTTTCGATCAAGAACATTCAGGCTGGGCTCTTACACGGTCACCACAACAATCGATAAAATTATTGTATTGAATGTGGGCGGAGGCCGGGTCCGGTCGTATATAGTTAAAAAGAACCCGTTTTCGGGAATGAAGCGACGTACAATGGCGGCCGTCTGCCTGCCGCTCGCGGCGGTGGTTGTCGTCCTCGTCCTCTCGCATGAACGGCCCGCCGGACGCGAAGGGCTGAGCGACGAGGAAAGGAAGAATATGCTGCTGCTTTCATCCAGTACTGATTTTTCGGTTCCCGTCGAGGAGTCGACCCTTCATATACGCACCCATCGCGTTAAAAGCGGCGAAACCCTCAGCAAGATCGCCCGGGAATACGGCGTGTCGATGGACACAATCTGCGGCAGCAACCGGCTCACTTCCTACGATATGCTGTCGGTCGGGTCCATTCTGAAAATTCCTTCAAGGGACGGCGTGCTTCATTCAATAAAAAAGGGCCAGGATATTCACGCCGTCGCCGCGTATTATCGTGTGCCGGTGGCGAAGATACTGGCCGAGAACCGTATCGGAAATTACGATTTCGTTCAGGAAGGTGCCGCGATCTTCATACCGGATGCCAAGCCGATGGATATGGTGCCTGGTTTTATCTGGCCGACGGTAAGCAGGGCGCTAAGTAGCGGATATGGCTGGAGGCGCGATCCCTTCACCTCCGAGCGCGACTTCCACAAGGGCCTTGATATCCGGGCCAGTTACGAATGGATAAAGGCGACCAAGTACGGAAAGGTCACCTATGCCGGATGGCTCGGCGGATACGGCCTGGCGGTGCTGATCGCTCACCCCGGCGGATACAAGTCGCTCTATGGGCATCTTTCGCGGATAACCGTGCGCGAGGGCCAGTATGTCAGGCAGGGGCAGGTGATCGCGAAGAGCGGGGATACCGGACGCTCGACGGGGCCGCACCTCCACTTCGAACTAATTAAATCGGGCGCCCATCTCAATCCACGCGGACATTTAAAGTAAGGGCCTATCAGTAAAAAGTTCTTGCCTCGCCGGTGGCGCCGCCTGTATCAATGACGAAAGCAATCAACTCTGATCCATCCTGGAGTGCAACATGCTTCAAAACGCAAACTTTCTCTGCGAAATAGGTACCGAGGAAATACCCGCCGCGTACCTGCCGCCCGCGATCGCCTTCATTAAAAAGTTTTTCGGCGAAAGGCTGAAAGACGAGCGCATCGGGTTTGAAGCAATGGTGGTTTATGCCACTCCCAGACGGCTCGCCATACTCGCATCAAACGTCGCCAATGCCCAGAGCGAAGAGGAGGTCGAGTTGAAAGGCCCATCGGTAAAGGCGGCCTATGATACGGAAGGCAAACCGACGAAGGCGCTCAATGGCTTTTTGAAAGGGAACGCAATCGAAGAGGGGCAGGTGATCAGGCGGTCGACCGACAAGGGGGAGTATCTTTTCGCGACAAAGACCCTCGTTTCGAATAAAAGCGGTGAAATACTTCCTGGGATCATTGAGGACATGGTAAAAAACCTTCCTTTCCCGAAGAAGATGAGGTGGAGCGATTTAAAGCTTTCCTTTCCGCGCCCGATCGCGTATTTCTGCGTTTTGTTCAATGATGTCGTGGTGCCGTTCGAGTTGTCAGGCATAGCGTCGTCCAACTTGGTCCGCGGGCACTATATACGATACAACCGAATGGTAGAGGTCAAGAGCATCGCAAGCTACCAGGATCTTTTACGTGAAAACGGCGTCCTTGTCGACCATAATGAGCGGCGGGAACTCATCCGCGATGAACTTGAAAAAACGGCGCGTTCCCTGGGAGGGGATCTGGTCTTCGACGAAGAGCTGCTCGAGACGGTGACCTTCCTCGCCGAAAGCCCGTTCGTACTGGTATGCGATTTCAGGCGCGAGTTCCTTTCCATCCCGGACATTGTGCTCATAACCGAGATGAAGGAGCACCAGAAGTATTTTGCGGTCCGCGGGGCCGACGGCGTTCTCCTGCCGAATTTCCTGGTAGTTTCAAACAACCCGCCTTCGGCATATGTAAAAGTCGGAAACGAGCGGGTGATAACCGCGCGCTTCAACGACGCCCGGTTCTTTTTCGACGAGGACCGGAAATCGAAGCTGGCCGACAAGGTCGACTCGCTGAAAAGCGTGCTCTTCCACAAGGACCTCGGCAGCATTTACGATAAGGTGGAGCGCATGCGCTTCATCTCGGCACACCTGGCCGTCGTCCTCGGGCTGGACGCCAAAACGGCCGAAAGAACAGACCGCGCGGCGTATCTCTGCAAGGCCGATCTCAACACGGCGATGGTCTTCGAGTTTACGTCGCTCCAGGGGAAGATGGGGCGGGTCTACGCGTTGCTCGACGGCGAGGAACAGGAGGTGGCCGATGCGATCGAGGATCATTACCGGCCGCGCTCCCAGGACGACCCGATGCCCAGGGGAGTGGTGAGCAGGGTGCTGTCGCTCGCCGAAAAGCTGGACAACATCCTGGGCTCGTACTCGGTCGGGAACATCCCCAAGGGCTCGCAGGATCCATACGCGCTACGCAGACAGGCCGGGGCCATAGTGGAAATGATGGTGGACGGAGCGATGTCGATCGATATGCGGGCCCTGCTCGAACACTGCGCTTCGAAATACCGCAACGGGGCCGGACTGGTCAAACCCATCCTCGCGTTCATCGGCGCCCGCGCGAACACGCTTTTCGCGGAGCGCGGTTTCCGCTATGACGAAATCGACGCGTGTCTCTCGATCGACTATCACAACTACCTGGAGCAGTTCCGCCGCGCTCACAGCCTGCACGAATTCAGGGGCAGGGAGGGCTTTTCCGAAATGCTTCTTTCGTTCAAGAGAATGAACAACATCGTCGCGGCATTCAGACAGAAGCAGCCCGACTACCGGCTTGCCTTCGACCCCTCGCTTGTAGGAGAGGAGGCCGAGCGGGGGCTCTTCGAGTTTTTCAATTCGCGCAGAGATACGATAAACGAGCTTATCCGCTCGGACAGTTACCGTGAACTGTTCGGGCTTCTCATCGAAGGCAAGGGCGTAATAGACATCTTTTTTGACAAGGTAATGGTGATGTCCGACGACACACGGGTCCGGGACAATCGCCTGGCACTTCTCGAAGCGATCCTGGAGCCGTTCAGGGGTCTCCTCGATTTTACCAAGATCTCGGAATAGGAGGGGCGATGAAACTCTGCGATGGCGTGTACGCCTACATCTGGAGAGGCGTCTTCGAGAACAACTGCAACATGTACTACTTCGGCGAACCGCTCAACCTGCTGTTCGACCCGGGCCTTGCGCGTCACCTCGATCTGAGATTTGAGAATATGCGCTCCGATGGATTGAAGCCCGAGGAAATTAAAAGCGTAATCGCGACGCACTCGCATCCGGACCACTTCGAGGGATGCGCTCATTTTATGAACGGGAAAGCCCCGGTCGGCATGCACAGGGATGAGATAGCCTTTCTGAACGATGTGGGGCCGCAGTTCTTCCAGATGATGGGAATGAAGTTTCCGACTTTCTCGTTCGGCATGGAGCTTGAAGAGGGGCCGCTTGCCATCAACGGCGTGGAGTTAGAGGTCTTTCTGACGCCGGGGCATTCTCCCGGATCGGTCTGCGTGTACTGGAAGGATAAGAAGACGCTCGTCTGTGGCGACCTCATATTCAGGGAGAGCGTCGGGCGCACCGATTTCCCCGGCGGTGATTCGGCGAAGCTCCGGGAGAGTGTAGAGCGCATGGCCGGGCTGGACATAGAATTTCTGCTGCCCGGCCACATGGACTATGTAAGCGGCGGGATCCAGGTAAAGAAGAACTTCGACGTTATACGGCGCTATATTTTCCCCATGCTGTAGGCGCGCCCGTCAGGACCGTTCGGGCATGCGGGCGTCGCGGGTGCGCCGGCCCCAGAAAAAACGGTACCGGAACGGGATACCTTTCGTGGCCGGCGCCGTTTCGAGCAGGGGCAGCCACCCGGCTGACTCCTTTTCCCCCATTGAAAAGCATTCTCCGCTGAACGACGTAAGTTTGGGCTTCGCAGTGCCGGGCGATTTTTTAAACGAGCGGTACAGTTTCTCCTCTCGCTCGATAAAGCCGCGCTCCAGCTCGTCGCGCTTCGGCGCGATTTGCTCTTTCCAGAAAGGATACCTGGTCAATGCCTGTCGGTGCAGTATCTCGTGGCGCCACCAGAATATATCACTTGAGAAATGCTCCGGCGCTTCGGCGTTGAGGAAATCGATCGTTCCATGGCCCAGGTAAAACGGCTTGAATATTCCGGTGCAGGTTCCGGAGCTTCCCGTGGCCCAGTGTACGGGGAGGTCGGCTCTGAGGTGCGAGACGAGCGCAGAGGTGGACTGGCTGGCGCGCAGGGGCCCGAACGACGCGTGCATGCAGACTGTGCCCATGTCGGTGGCGTGCGGCTGAACGGACCGCGAATCGCCGCCGTGGTCGCGCAGAAGTGCCATCATGGTGGAGGGGGTAATTTTGCCCTCGTGCCTTCGCAGCAACTCCATGGTCCGCGATTGACGCACGCGGCATTTGCTGAAATGGGTGATGATGGTGTCGGAAAAGGCGCGACGGAAGCCGAAGGCTGCGCCACGCCTGATGTATCCCTTCCTAAGCGCGTAATCCTCCGCGCCAGTGGAGAGCATGTCGTATTCCTCGTCGATGGTGAGGCCGTTGGATATGCTCCGGACGCCGCGAACCCTGAGCGCAGCCCAGTGCCTGCCGGCCGTCTCGAGGACCCATGCATCTTTTTTGTCGGCGATGATAAACGAGTTGTGATAGTACAGTTTGCCCGTATATCCGCAGTTGCCGCCCTGCCCGTAGCGCGCGATGAGCTCAGTGATGAGTGCCAGCGCGTCCTCTGCCTTCGAGGTCCTTTCGAGCGCAAGGCGCAGCAGGTCCATGCCGGTAAGCCCGGTTTTGGCGTAGGGCTCTTTGGTGAAGACCGCTTCGTTTCCGATGCACAGGCCCGCCGCGTTCGCCCCCATCTCGCATCCCCACATCCATGCCGGGCGCGACAGGAGCACCTCCGCCGTTCGGCTGGCCTGGGGAATTTTCAAAAAGGTGCATTGAAGCTCGCCCGGATTTGCGAAGGAGCGAGCCGTCAAATGATGAAGTAGCTGGACCTCATTGGGCTCGCGGTCGCTGTTTTTGGCGAGGATGACGCTGCCGTCGATGGTCGCTTCGGCGGTGGCTACAACGGTATCACACATGGGCTTTTCTCCGAACGTTGAATAATCCGATAGGTCGAATAATACGTCCTCGGCGTATTATTTTCAAGAAAAATTGCAGGGACGGCAATTGTCGATATCGCGCCGAATGCAAACAATGACGGGTTTTGAATCGTGAAATAAACGGCCGCAGCATCATGTATTTTCTGAAACTTCTCCGATACGCTCGTCCAACCTGTGCCAGCGGGCGCAGTTTAAGCCCTTTGTGTGAAAATAGGGTTGACGCGTCCGGTCCCGCGAATTCTCATTTCCAGATGGTTGGAAGGAGCGGTGCCGCCGCCGAATGGAAGATTATCTCAAATCCTCATGGTTTATCAGGGCCATCTTCATGGTCCGGACCTTCGTCCGCTATCACCTGTTTTTTAAAAAGAAGTTCGCCCGGATGGCCGGCAATCCGTACGTGTGGGGAATCTGGAACATTGAAGTCTTCGGACCCAATATCAGTATCGGCAGGAACGTGGTGATGATCGGGGCGGAGTCGGCGCGTACACGACTCACCACGGTCAAGCTGGGTGGCTACGAGGGAGCTATCGAGATCGGCGACAACGTACTGGTGATGGCCGGAGTGCGCGTATCGAGCGCATCCAGGATAGAAATAGGGGATGATTGCATGCTCGCCAATTACTGTTATCTTACCGACGCCGACTGGCACGGCATCCACGATCGCACCAAGATCGTTGGAAAGACCGCGCCGATCGTTCTCGAGAAGGGCGTGTGGATAGGCGATTCGGCCATCGTCTGCAAGGGCGTGCGAATAGGCGAAAACTCGATCGTCGGCGCCGGATCGGTTGTCAGAGAGAACATTCCGGCGAACGTGGTGGTGGCCGGCAACCCGGCGCGGATACTGCGAAAACTCGACCCGGACAGAGTCGTGACCATGGGCGCTTTGTATGAGAAGATGGGAGGGCCGCCGGTTTGAAAATATGCATGCTGTGTTACAGGGGCAACCCCTATAGCGGTGGACAGGGCATCTATCTGAAGTACGTCGCCGAGGAGCTGGTTCGCCAGGGCCACGAGGTGCATGCCATAGTCGGGCCGCCCTATCCGGCCCTTATGAATGGCGTGAAAGTGCATTACATTCACAATAACGAATATTATGTCAGGAAGGGGCGAAACATCCTCAAAGCAGGCGCGCCCTTCGATATCCTTCGCCCGCTCAACTCGTACGAATACCTCAGCACCAGGCTCGGAGCCTTTTCCGAAATCAGCGCCTTCAGCTTCAGGGCGTTTCTGAAAATACGCGAACTGCAAAAAGAAACGCGCTTCGATGTCATACACGATAATCAGTGCGTCGGCTATGGTCTGCTGCTCATGCAAAGCTTCGGCATTCCGGTGGTGGCGACAATCCACCACCCGCTTTCGGTGGATCTGGAAAACGTGATTGAACGGGCGTCGTCCTTTGCAAACAAGATGAAGGGGGTGATGTTCTACCCCGTCCTGATGCAGCAGATCGTCTCGAAACGGCTGGACCATATAATAACGGTCTCCGAGGACTCAAAGCGCCGCATACACGCCGATTTCGGAGTTCCCCTGGACAGCCAGACGGTGGTGTATAACGGGCTCGACGATTCGATATTCCGACCGCGTCCAGGGGTGGCGAAGAAAAAGGGGAAGATTGTATTCGTGGGGAACGTCGAGGACGGCAAAAAGGGATTCGTTTATCTTCTCAGGGCGCTGACCATGATAAAAAGCGATGTGCGGCTTACGGTGGTTGACGGAGGCTCGCCGCACCGAAAGGTGACGGACGCGTTGATCGACAGGCTGGGACTTGCGGGGAGGATAGAGTTTACCGGGAAGGCGGACACTGACGAGCTCGTGAGGCATTACTGCGAGTCCGAGATGGCGGTTGTGCCGTCGGTATACGAGGGGTTCGGGTTTCCGGCCGCGGAGGCCATGGCGTGCTGCGTTCCGGTCATAGCGAGCGACGGGGGAGCGCTTCCCGAAGTGGTTGGGGACGCGGGGGTCATCGTTCCGGCGCGCGACGAGCGGGCACTTGCCGGGGCGATAGACGCACTCTATGCGGATAAAAAAAGCATGAAGGCTCTCGCCGCCAAGGGGAGAGCCAGGGTGCTCCGGGAGTTCAACTGGGGGAGCGCAGTTAAAAAAATGGTCGCGGTGTTTCGAGCTTTCGGATAACGGATTTACTGCATGTTCACGATCTTCGTGCCCTTGTTCAGGTTGATTTTAAGCATGGTCGCCGCGTCCATCCTTGCATCGTAGCGTATCTCCGAAAAACTGAAGGACAGTCTGCCGCCGCTTTCGGGGGCAAGCATCCTGATTTTGCGGTAAAAAAGGCCCCCTCTCTCCCGGTGTGGCTTTTCGAGATAGAACTCGGTTTTTTTTCTGTTCGATTTAGCGATAAAGAGTATCTTGTCCGGGAGGTCGCCGCTGAAGCTGATGGTCTGGAAATAGTCCCGGTTTTCAAGCACCAGATAGCTCCGAGTACTGTCGTTCTCCGCGACGAGTCCCTGTTTGATTGAATGCCCGTCGAGAATGGGGATATGGCCGGCGGCAAACGGATATATAAGTCCGAAGTCGATGTCGATCGCCGCGTAGTTTTTCAGGTTTATCGTCTCCATACTATCGAGATACAGCGTTTTTTCGGCGGGGAAATAGAACTTGAGAGTAGCGCCGTCCTGGACAAGAATGGTAAGGGGACTTTTAAAGACGATGTCGAAAAATGTATAGCGCGCCATTCTCGGATTTCTGTTGTACAGGGCTTCGCCGATGGAATTGAATTTGCTCTTGCCGAAGACGCCTTCCACGGTGAACTGAGCGGAATAGGAATCGGGAGCCTTTTTATTGATCTCCTGGACAATGCCAAGCAGGCGGCTGGAGCGTTCGGTGTCGGAAACGGTAACGCGTTTCTGCTGTTCGGCCGGCGCGCTCGCGCACGCGGCCATGGATGCCATGGCGATCATGATGGCGCAGATTGATACCGTGCGCGGATGATTGGCCTTGATCATTTTCGTTCACCTTTATTGAGACCGTGATTTTACTTCTTTCAGTTTTTTTTCTACGGCGGGATCCCTCTTCATCTTCAGGGACTTGTCCCAGTATTCGACCGCCTTCTGGGACTTTCCCATCTCGAGGAAAGTGTCGCCAATATGGTCGTACACGACCGGGTCGGGACTGTTTTCCCGTGCGAGCTGTTTTTCGGCCTCGAGCAGGTGTTTAAGCGCGAGATCGAACTGGCTCTTACGGAAATAGGCCCATCCGAGGGAGTCGAGATAAGCCCCGTTGGATGGTTCGTATTCAAGCGCCTTCATAATGAGTTCGATTGATTCGTCAAGGTTCATGTTGTTATCGGCGTAAAGGTAACCGAGAAAGTTATAGGCGCGCGCGCTTTTCGGATTGTATTTAATGGATTTTTTCAACGCCTCGATGGTGTCCGCCAGCCTGCTCTGTTTCTCGAGCACGGTCGCGAGATAAAAATAATAGGTGTCGTTCTCCTCCTGAAGTTCGATCGCCTTCCTGAAATGACGTTCGGCCACGATAAACTTGTCGCGTTGTGAATCTATGAGCCCTTTGAAGAAGTGGGGTTTGGAGTTTTCCGGATCGAGCGTAATCGCCCTGTCCAGGTATTCGGCGGAGCGTGCGAAATCGTTTTTAAGGCTGTATAAATAACCCATGTGGATGAGTATGTCCGGCGTTGGCTTAAGGTCGTGGCATTTTCGGTAATAGACGAGGGCCAGCGACAGGTCCCCTGTCTCCTCGCAGGTCCGTGCCAGGTAAAAATAAATTTCAGGGATGTCGTCCTTTACCGCGAGCGCGCGAAAAAGATTTTCCTTTGCGAGGTCGTAAAGTTTCGCCTGGAACAGCAGCGCACCGGCCGTAAAATATTCGCTGAGCGCAGCCGTCTTATCCCCGCGGCGCAGGGCGATCCGGGCGAGCGCGATATGGGGCGATATGTATCCAGGGTTCTTTTTTAAAATGTCCCCGAGCGCTTTTCCGGCATCCTGATCGTTTTTCATCAGTTCATTATAGAGCGCTGCACCCAGCGCCCCTTCGACCGTGCGGCTGTTCCTTATTTTTTTCAGGTGAGAGATGGCGCGAAGGTCGCCCTTGAGATAGTAGATGCGGCCCATTACCGCGTTCAGTTTGGCGTTGTCGGGAAACTTTTCGAGGTATAGAAGGGAGTACCTTTGCGCCTCCTCCAGCCGGTGCTGGTCCATGTAAATAAGCGCGAGTACGTATACTGCCGAATTATTGTCGGGATTGATTTCAATGCAGCGCTCGAAGCTTTTTATTGCCCGTTCGGCCTGGTTCTTGGAATAATAGATGTGTCCCAGATAATAGTGCGCATGCTCCTGGTAGTAATCTTCCACGGGCTCGGAGGCGGCAAGCTCGATGATGTTTCGCATATACACCGAGGCCCTGTCCCAATTTTTCATCTGGGTGTAATAGAGGTTGCCCAGGGTGTAATGAATATGGACAAGCTCCGGGCGCTCCTCGACAAGCGCTTCGAGACATGCCGCGGCTTTCTCATAGTTTCTCAAATTGGCGTAAAGATTGAACTTCAGCTCGTAAGGACGAATGTACTGCGGGTTTTTGCCGATCGACCGGTCGGCGTAGTTGACCGCGTTCTCATAGTCGTTGATCCGGTAGTAGCATTCGGCAAGCTGGTAGTAGACTTTATCGAGCTCGGTGTCGTACGCGGCGGCGTCCATGAAATTTTCGATGGCGCGCGGAAAATCCCCTGCGGATTTATAATAGAGTCCTCTGCTGAAATAAGCCCAATCCGCCCGTATCTCCTGCGCCTTGCGGTCCGGCGTTTGTGTTGTTTGCATGGCGGCGCAATGTAAGAAAAAGAGCGCCATCAGGGGCGCGAGGGCGAGTCTTTTCATTGACGGAGGTTCCTTGCGGTCATTTTAATCAAAGATATCGGTCTGGCGGAATAATGTCAAATCTAAATGTCGCACGGCAACGGCAGTGCTCACTACGATGTGGACCCTGAACCGGGAAGGAGGAACTTCCCGGCCTTTATCGTTTCCTGCCCCGCCGCGGCGCGGGTTGTGCGCCTGTGGCGGAGGGTGCGTTGCTTTCGATCTCGAATACCGGGATGGTCGCCTGTGGCGGACCGCCCTCGATTTTACCGAAAAAAAGCCCCCTGATGTCCTCGAAGATGTTATAAAGCACGGGTGTCGCGAAAAGCGTTATGAGCGTGCCGAAGGCCAGTCCCCATGCCATGGCGAGGGCCATGGGCTTGAGGAACGGGTCATTGCCGCCGATCCCGTACGCGGTCGGGAGCAGGCCCAGAACGGTGGTAAGCGAACTGAGCAGAATCGGGCGCAAGCGCTTTGCCCCGGCCTCGATGGAGGCGTCAAAGTGGGACCTCCCGCCCGTGCGGGCGAAATTGATGAAGTCGAGATAGACGATGGAGTTGTTGACGACCACGCCGGCGAGGCCCACTATCCCCATCATTGCGAGGAATGAAAATGGCAGGCCATGGGAAAAGAACACCCAGACCACCGCGAGAAAAGACAGCGGGATGATCCCCATGATGGTAACCGGGTGGACCAGCGATTTGAAGATCGCGACGAGAATTATGTAGATGGCGAGGGCCGCAATCAGGAACGAGCGGTTCAGGTTGGCGAACGACTCCTGGGTGTCCTTGAATTCCCCCGCGTAGTCGATCGTGTAGCCCTGGAAGCGCTCCTCGATATCGGCGAAGTGCTTTATGAGCAGCCTGTTAACACTCACCGAGGTGACGTCCTTGGCCTTTTCGTCAATATCCGCGGTAACGGTGATGGTGCGCCTCCAGTCCTTGCGCGTAATGAACGACACGCCCCTGCTCCGCTCCAGTCGTGCAATTGACTGCAGCGGGATGAGATTGCCCATGCGGTTGGCGATCTTGATTCTTCCTATGCTCGCCGGGTCGTTCCGCAGTGGTTTTGGGAAAATTACCCTGATGTCGATTTCTTCGTCCGTCTTTTTTATTTTGGTCGCGATCGTGCCTTCATAGCATGAACGCACCGTGGAGGCGATATCGAAGACGCTTACGCCGGCAAGTGCCGCGGTCTTGTCGTTTATATGGATTCGTATCTCCTCCTTTCCCTCTTCAAAGTTGTCTTTAATGTCTTTAAGCCCCTTTATCGTCGCCAGATAGGCGCTGTATTCGTCCGCGATTTTTTTCAGTATGTCGAATTCGTTACCTTTGATCGTCACCGAAACCGGCATCCCCGTGGGCGGGCCGTTGCGGACATATTTGAACTCGAGCTTATTAAAGCCCTTCAGGTCGCTGCTTTTTTCGCGCACCCAGTCGATGATGGCGTCGGCCTGACGCTTGCGGTTCTCTTCCGGGGTCAGGTAGACGATGATGATTCCGTACTTCGATCCGCGTTTGGTGAAGGGATCGTTGGGGTCCTCCTGTATTATTCCGGCCCGGGAGGTGAAGCTCTCGAGTTCCTCTTTCGGCAGCTGGGCTATTATCTTCTCGATCGAAGCGAGCTTCTCGCTCATTTCCTCGACACGTGTGCCGGTCGGGGCCTCGGCCTTTACCGTGAAACGCTCGATTCCTCCCGCGGGGAAAAGGATGAATTTGACTTTGAAGGCGGCGAAGATGATAGTGAGGATGAAAAACACGGTGATGATACCGACGAAAAGATACCGCCGGGCGATGACCTTCCTGAGCAGGGATAAGTAACCGCTCCGAAGTCGCCGGAACAACGCCCCGCCCTCCTCCTCGGCGAGCGAGACGACCGACTTGCGTCGCTTCTGCATGTCGTGGATCTGGGGCGGAAGGAAAAATATGGACTCGATCCATGAGGCGACCAGCGCGAGGGAGACAACCGCCGGAAGGATCCAAACGAATTTGCCAATAGTACCGGTCATGAACATGAGCGGCGCGAAGGACGCGATGGTGGTGAGAATGGTGGCGGCGATCGGCATCATCACCTCGGAAGCGCCCTTTGACACCGCGTCGCGGAGGCTCGAGCCCTCCTCGAGGTGGCGGTAGATGTTGTCCGACACCACGATGTTGTTGTCCACGAGCATGCCGAGCGCCATGATGAGCCCGAACATGGACATGAGATTGATGCTGACGCCCGCGTACGCCATCCAGATGAAGGTGAGTAGCATCGAAAAGGGGATGGCAAGCGCCGTGAATATCGAGATTCTCCATCCATATGATAGGATGAGCGAGATGATAACCAGGGCGAAGCCCTGGATGCCGTTGCTGACGAGGACATCAAGGCGGCGCTTGACGAAATACGATAGGTCGTTATTGATGATAAGCTCGTACTCTTTCGGAAGGATCTTTTTAAAGCGATCAACCTCGCGGTTTATGGCATCGACGAGCGTGATGATATCCGCGGACTCCTTTTTTAAGATGGTAAGGGTGACCGAGCGGCGGCCGACGGATTTGTTGATTATCTTCGCCTCTTCGAACGAGTCGCGCACCATCGCGACGTCGCCCACGCGCACCCAGTTGCCCATGTCGTTGGCGCGGATCAGAATGTTCGAAATATCGTGGACGCTGGAGACCTCTCCGATGGTACGCACGAGGATCTCCTCGTTGTGCTCCCACACCAGGCCGCCGGGGAAATTCAGGTTTTTCCTTGCGAGCGCCATTACGATGTCGTTCATGGCGACGTGATACTCGTCGAGCAGGCGGGGATCCACTTCCACGATCATCTCACGGTCGCGGTATCCCATACGGTCGACTCGGGCGGTGCCGCTTATTTCGAGAATCCGGTCCTCAAGTATTTTGGCGAACTTTCTGATCTCGAATTCATCGACGTCGTTTTTGATGTCGTCCTTTTTGATTATCGCGATATCGAGCACCGGCTGCTGCGCAGTGGTGAGCTCGGTGACAAGCGGATCCTTCGCGTCTTCGGGAAGGTCTTGCGTGCGGTCGAGCGCGTTTTTAATGTCGTTGATCGTCTTGTCCTTGTGGGCAAGATCAGGGTCGAGCTTGACCACCACAACGGAACGGGCCTCGAGGGAGTTTGAATGGAGTTCCTCGATGCCGTCAATCTCCCGGAGCTGGTCCTCGACCGGAATGGTGACGTGTTTCTCTACGTCTTCCGCCGTGGCGCCGGGATAAATGGTGCTGATTACCAGGTAGTCGAAATCTATCTTCGGGAAGGCCTCGCGGTTGGCGCTGAACATGTACATGAGACCTGCGATGAATATGCCGGCGGCCAGCACGTTTACGAACAGCGAATTATCGATAAAGAATTCGATGATGCGTTTCATCAGACTACCTTCCGAACTTTTACGGAGAGTTACGCTCGAGTCGGCCGCGGTGGGGATTCAAGCCGTAATAAACCCATCCCCGGAAATGCTCAGCACTGAAACCGGCTTAAGTCAAGAAATAAATGTGTGAAGATGAATGCGAAAAATTCTTATTGAAATTTTCAGGGCGCACCTCAAAATAAACCGGCGGCTTGCGGCAATACGGCGAATCGTCGCGGTCTCTGCGGAAACAATGGCGGTTTCACGGGGCCCGGGAATGGAGTTTCCCGCGCCTGCGGAGTGCATGGAGGCATCGATATCAATGGAAGTGGCGGCGGGGAATGAGCCGTAAAGCGATGGCGGGAAATGGCGTTCGCTGAATCCGTCGGCGGAACGGGCAGGCTGAAGGTGCTCGCGCTCGACGACGACGGGCTGGTGCGCAGGGTGCTCGCGGACCTCCTGGCGGAAGAGCACGAATTTCGCGCGGTTGCCACATGCGCCGAATTTAACGAGGTCGTGGTGGGGTTCAACCCGGACGTGCTCCTGCTCGACCTGGTTTTGCCGGATGGAGACGGCTTGGAAATCTGCAGGGAACTCAGGAAAAACGGCCAGTTCGAAAAGCTCTTTATCCTGATGCTGACCGCCTCCCACCAGAAACAGTATATCGAGCAGGGGTACGCTGCCGGCGCCAACGACTATATCCGAAAACCTTTCGTTCCCTTCGAGGTCAAGTCGAAGGTACAGAACTGCAAAAAGATCATCACCTACCAGAGCAAGCTCTATACGGCGTTCAATTATCAGCTTGAGTTTTCAAAGCGTCTTTACCGTCTGAACAGACTCATTCAGTCCAACATCAACGTCGGTGACATCGGCAACCTGATACGCGAATTTGAATCATTCAATGAGATTGTCGATACCGGGTATATCGAGGTCGTACTCATTCAGGAGGGCGCGCCTGCGGTCCTGCTCCGAAAGGAATTCGAAAAAGACCGGGCGTTTCTCGGCTTCGAAAAGATACGCAAAAAGATGAAGCTTTTCGACGAGAAAGATCTTAATATAACCTCGATCAAGATCCGCTCCGGGGACAGGGACCTTTACTGCTGTATCGCGCCGATTGCATGCAACCATTCCGTGTCCGGCTTCCTCGTGCTGCAGCGGGATATCCCGTTAGACGCGGAAGAGCGGAATATGATAACACTGTGTACGGATTTTATGAGCATCATGCTCGAGCGCCTGATCGCGCAGAAGGAGCTCGGACGCCGGTACGAGCTTTACCGTTCGGAAATCGCCAAGGTGCGGACCATACAGGTCTCGTTTCTGCCAGATTTCAAGAAGATCGGGGGGTACGACGTGGCGTCGATCTTTCTGCCGGCGGAGGACATATCGGGCGACTTTTTCGACGGGTTTTTTCTCGACGACGAGGTCTATCAGTTTGTACTGTGCGATGTCTCCGGTCATGGAGTGGCGTCATCGTATATCGGTAACGAAATACGTTCACTTTTCAGGACCTTCTCGCTCCGGAAGTTCTCGCCGGGTTTTATAATCGGGGCGGTAAACGAAATGGTGTTGCGCGATATAGCGGCATTGTACTATTTCGGCACCGTGATCGTCTGCCAGCTCAATGTGCGGACGGGCGAAGTGCTGTTCTCCTCGGGCGGCCATCCTCCGGCGCTATTATGCCGACCTGGTGAGGCGTCGTGTACACTGCTCAATAAAACGGGGCCGCTGGTGGGCTTTTTCGAGAAGGGCGATTTCAAGGACACCGCTTTCGCAATGAAAAGCGGCGACGCGCTGCTTCTCTATACCGACGGCGTTTCCGAAACCTTTTCCGCGGACGGGAAGGAACTTTTCGGAGAGGACCGGCTGGCGCAGGTCTTTCTCGAGAGCGCTTCCCTGTCCTCGCGGGATATCGTGCGAACAATCGCCAGTTCGGTTAATGAGTTCAGCGGATACGGTGTGCAGGAGGACGATATTACGATGATCTGCATTAAAAAGAATTAGGCTGCTTTCTCCGAAAGGCCGAAAGGCGAAAGTCCTCGATAATGGTCTCCGCGGTGTTTTTAACCTCGAAAACCGCCCCATAGCCGGTCAGATTCGAAAAATCCGTCGCCAGTTTCCGTTTATTACGCCCTTCTATGCGGAGCCTGTCGAAGCGGATCGGCGTCTCCCATTCCTGACGGCGCCGCGTCAGCAGCTCATCACAGAAATCGATGATGTCGTGCAGAAGAAAGGCCGATTCCTTGAGGTAATTGTTTTTATCCTTTTCGGCCTCCAGGCCGCCGTTCATGTTTGTGCGCGCGAGCACCATTATATGGTCGAGAATCCGCCGGGAGTGTTTTCTGCCGGTGGGAATCGCGAGAACGGCGAGAGCATCCTCGAGACGGTTGAGGCCGTCGATATGACTCGCTTCATCCAGCAGTACCCGGAGGATGGGCAAACGATGCAGCGCGAAATTCTGCAATGCCCCGTAGAGGTGGACTATCTCGAGGTCGGCGTTTGGATGAAAATAAACGGCCGGGTATTTGCGCACGCGTTCGGCGTTTTGCTCCATGATGTCGTCGACCATCTTCGAGAAGGGCTTTTCGTTTTTCTTTTTTTCGTATTTTTCGCGCGTCTTTTCGAAGTTGGTGATTTCGGCGAGGGCGAAGGCCTCCATGTTCATACCCTTGTCGACGGCCATCGCATGGCGCTGGTTGAAGGCCTCGAGGTTGAACCAGGCCCGGCTGTGTTTTTCGCCGTATTCCCGGTATCTGTCGCGGAGTTTCTTTATCAAAAGCTCGATTTCTTTTGTTGAGAGTGACATTTGACCCGACGGATGAAAAAAAGTGTTTACTCAATTACATGATGCGGATACTTTTCGATTAAAGCAATCATTATATACACCGCCGTCGGCACAACGGCATTCTATGACAGAGGACATGATGGGATTTACCTACAGGGACGCGGGCGTCGACGTCGACGGGGGCAACCGCTTCGTAAGCAGAATAGCGCCGCTGGTGAAGGCGACCTTCAGCGACCGCGTCATCACCGATATCGGCGGATTCGGCGCGCTGTACAGCGGCTCCTTCCCCGGAATGAGTGAGCCGGTGCTGGTTTCCGGAACCGACGGCGTGGGTACCAAGCTCAAGCTCGCCCAGTGGATGAATAAACACGACACGATCGGTATAGATGCGGTGGCGATGTGCGTTAACGATCTTTTAGTCTCGGGCGCCGCGCCGCTTTTCTTTCTGGACTATATCGCCTGCGGCAGGCTCAACGAGGACATTATGGTGCAGGTCGTCGGCGGGATAGCCGAGGGCTGCCGTATCGCCGGTTGCAGCCTGATCGGCGGCGAGACGGCGGAGCATCCCGGGGTTATGCAGCCCGATGATTACGACATCGCGGGATTTGCCGTCGGAGTCGTCGATCGGCCGAAGATCATCGATGGAAAGAAAATTCGGCCCGGCGATGTTATTATCGGGCTTCCCTCCTCGGGCGTTCATTCCAACGGCTTCTCCATGGTGAGAAAGCTCCTCTTCGAGGTAAAAAAATACACCCCCGATTCCAGATTGGCCGACCTCGACGCTCCACTTGGAGAGGCCCTGCTCGAACCCACGCGCATCTACTGCCGCCCCATACTCGACTGTCTCGAACGTGGCGCGAAGATCGTGGGGATGGTGCACATCACCGGGGGCGGTTTTTACGAAAACATCCCGCGCATCCTGCCGGATGGATTCGCCGCGATAATAAACAGGTCGAGTTTTACACCGCCTCCCGTATTCGAGCTGATTCGGCGGGAGGGCCAGGTCGAGGAACGGGAAATGTTCACGACCTTTAACATGGGGATAGGCCTGATGATGATGGCCGGTAAAACCGATGCTGACGGCCTGATCAGAATGTTACGCGACGTAGGTGAAAAGCCCGTGATAATCGGAACGATCGAGAAGCGGACCGGCGGCGCGGTCGTGCTCGTCTGACGGCGCAGGCGGTGGAATGAGGCGTGAGGCGATGGCCCGGAAGGAAATGAACAAAACAACCGCCGTTTCCGGTCCGGCATGCCCGTCTCTCATGAAGGGCGCGGAACCGGTGTTGCGGATGGGCCGGACCGGGCGTGGCGTACTGCTGCTTCACGGCTTCACCGGCACTCCCCACGAGATGAAGTATCTCGGGGCCAGGCTCGCCGACGAGGGATTCACCGTGATGATCCCGCGCCTTCCCGGCCATGGAACGGAACTCGCGGAGATGGTGCGCACCACCGGGCGCGACTGGCTGATCGCCGCGCGCGAGGCCCTGATCGAGCTACGGTCGTACTGCACGGACATCGCCTGTATCGGGCTGTCGATGGGCGGGATTCTCGGCATTTTACTGGCACGCGAGTTTTCCATTAACCGGCTGGTGCTCTTGTCGACTCCGGCCGCTTTACCGGGGCGCGCCGTGTACCTTGCTCCGCTTCTGGCGCCCTTTAAAAAAGTTATCTGGAAAAAGGACGATAAAAAAGGTCTCAACAGCGCCGAGGCGCGCTCGTATCACCTGTGTTATAACGAGGGTATCCCGGTCCGCCAGGCCTGGCACCTGCATCGCCTGATCCGGAAGGCCATGCGCGCGCTGCCTTCCGTGTCCGCCGACGCGCTCATCATCCAGTCGCTTGGCGACGAGTATATTCCTCCGGATTCAATCAACCGCTTGCACGACCGGCTGGGATCGTCGCGCAAGGAAAAGGTCTTCCTCGATATCAGCAACCACGCCGTCACCGTCGATTACGAAAAGGACTATGTCGCCGAGGAGATCATACGCTTTATCGGCTCCTGACCTCTCCGCCGGCGCGCCGGGGTCAAATCTTCCTTAAATTAAGTAAAATAATGTTGACATACATCCACGGATGAAGAATGCTCGGGCTTCCATTTTATTTTTTCCGTGAGGAGACATCTATGTGTAGAAGAACCTGTATCGTACTGCTTGCCGCGCTCATGCTGTTCGCGCTCATCCCGGCCGGCGCGGACGCGAAGGCGCCCTATACCGGAAGGACCTGGGAATACGTAAACGTCACCATGCTTCTTTCCCCCAACTGGGCGTTCATGGTAATGCCGGGCCACCGTTTCGAGTTTTATCGCGGGGCGGACTCGAAATCGAGCGCGAAGGAGACGTTTTTGTGGGAATTTTTCGCAGGTCCCATCTATATCCACAAGTTCGAGAGCTTCACCTTTAAACTGCCGCTGTGGTATTACTATATGGGTTTCCCGGTAGATGGAAATGACGGAAAACCGAAAGTGGCGGGCGAGGATCGGTTCTATTCACATAACATAGAGGTCGTCCCGATTTTCGAATTCAGTGTTGATGCGCTGAAGGTCACCAGCAGAACGATTTTTCACAACAAGGTGTATGCTGATAACAACATCTATGTAACCGAGAACCAGAAAAAGGGATATTCGCTGTTGATCAGGGAGATGATCATGCTCGAATATGCGCTTACTCCGATGTTTTCACTCCTGCTCGGCAATGAGGTATTCGTGGGAGTCAAAGAAGACGGCGGAACAAAGGACCTCGGTCGGATCGGCGAGCCTTTCTACGAGCGGAACGGCTTTTCCGAAAACCGCCTCCACGCGGGCTTCAACGTGAAGTTCAACCCGACGCTGTCGCTCTCACCGCAGTACATATACAATACGACCTACAAACCCGAGTCGGGATACCGGCTGACATCCAGAAATCACTATATAATGCTCACCCTGAACTATGTGCTGAAGCTGTATTAGAGCGTTTTCCCCGCGGGCGCGTTCAATGCGCCCGCGTTTCCCTCCCGCCATATCGCACTTGACATATCCTCCCGGCGCGCGTAGAAATCACACCATGCTCTGTCGTAGCGTTTACGCCGTATTCCGCGAGTGGCACAAGGACGGCCGCATACATGGCTCAGAAAAGCGACGAAATAAAAAAGCTGGAGCGCAGGGCCAAGGCCATGCTCCTCGACAAGGACATCCCTCCCGCGAAGATGGACATCGTGCGTTCGCTCCTCAATAACACTGAAATCGCGTCCTGGGAACGCTACAACACCATCATCTCGCTCATACAAACCTGTCCCGACAAGGCCCCGCCGAAACAGCGCGCGGAGAGGGTGGAGCTCAAACCCCGCAGGCCCCTCAAAAGAACGCAGACCGTGGAGGATGCCGCCGAGAGGCGAAGGGTCGTGGCGCTGGAGCCCGGGGGTGCCTTCGTCAACGCGCTCTTCGGAAAGTATAAAAGCCTCAAGCTGTTCAGGAAACGGTATCTGATCCACGCGCCGAACAAGCTGGGGATAGGTATACGAAAGAGGTTGATCCCTTCCAGGCGCCTGCTGACGGTATTGGGGAGCGTTATAGCGGCGCAGGAGACCATCCTGTCACGACTGCCAACGCTCATGCAGTCCATGCTCGATGATCCGGCGGTCGACGAGCCGATCGTCTTCAATTACCTGCGGCGATTCAGGGACTGGATGATCGCAACACCGCTGGTGCAATATTCGTACGATTCGATAAAATGGATGGACCGGGGCGCCTTCGAGGACGAGCTGAAGGATTTCGTCGTGCCCTTCTTTTCATTTCTCAAACTCCCGGCCGAGACGCGCGAGATGATAATCCTTCAGCTTGAGAACAGGCTGCGGATGACCGACGATCTCCGCAAGGAGGAGACCGCTACGAACGAGTCCGATGCCGCGCGCCGCGAGAAGGAAAAACGCAATCTGGAAAGGGAAAAGCAGATTTACGAATACATGATGCTCTTGAGGTCGTTTTTGCCGGGCGCCGCGCGCTCCGACTCTGCCCTTTCCCAGCAGCTGAGGCAGAGATACGGACTGCAGTCGTACCCGCAGCTGCTTCTGGCGCTGATGGAGGCGCTCGTGTTTCGCCGCGAAATCGATTATCGCGATCTCGACGCCTATTACGGCGTCCGTCCGCCGGTAGTGAGCGCGATCGAGTGGGACTACAGCCTCGACGCGGTGAAAAAGGCGGGGAAGGACCCGGAGTCGAGGAAGCGCCGTCATATAGACTCGCTGAGGCAGCGGCTTGTGCCTTATGAGGTGTTGTATGACCTGCTAAATTTGAAAATAGACGGCCGCGACCTGCTGCTTCGGGCCTTCGAGGAGCAGTGGAGAATGGTGGATCGCCGCCAGCGTGATTTCGAGAATATCCACGATGAGGATTTTATCTCTTTTCTCGACGGATGCGTGAACTACTTCAATAACTGTTTTGTTCCCGTCATCGATGGTTCTGTTATCAGATTTGAAGACCGGACCAGGAACTCCCTCGAAGGGGCCGTGTTCGCTTTGGGGGTTTTCGCCGCCGAGCTTTCGGGACTTTCGCAGGTGCTCAGTGAGATGCATTTTTTTAAGACGAACAATCCGACGCTCGTGCTGGGGAGAGAGGAGGTGCGGCGGATATTCCAGGGGAAGATTCCGTCGATGCAGCACGTCGAGCGCTTCGTAAGCGCCATCGGGCGCCTGTTTTTCGAGATGGGCGTCAGAATGCAGGCCGTTTACGACATGCATCGGCGGTGGGCGGCCGCGGGGGCCGCGGCCGAAATGGATTCGCTCCGTTCGCCGCTCGAGCGGGAAACCCTGGCGGCGGGCGACGACGCCGTCGCTCCGCTGCCTTTTCATGACTGTCGCATAAGCGGCTTCGAAAACGCGCGGGCCCTTTCAAAGACGCTCTCCGGGCGTTATCTGGTCGCCGATTCTCCCGGCGGCGTAATAGAGCACATTGCCGCCTTTTCATACCAGCTTGCCTACGAGTGTCAGAACGAGAATATCCGGGCAGATCTTTCGAGGCGCAAGGAGTTGATGGAGGAGATCCGAGAGCTTGCAGGGAAGGGCTCGTGAGGAGTCTCCGGGTCTTCGCGGTGGTGGTTCTGCTCGCCCTCCCCGCGGTGGCGGCCGGGCCTGTCAAAGTGGCGGTGGTCGCGAGCAGGTACGACAGTGTCGAAAAATGGCTTCAGGCCTGCCGCATACCCTACACCGTCATAAAGTATGCGGACCTGAATGATCCGGACCTTTACATTCGTTACGACGCGTTATTTTTCCCTTCGGGCATGGAACCGCCGCCGGAAACAAGTATAAACATCCTTTCGCGCGGCACCAGTATCCAGGGGGTCACCCTCAGAGAAGGACATTACGAACTTGACCGGAAGGAGCTTGCCCGTAAACTGCGCGCCTTTATCGACGGCGGAGGGAGCGCGTATTTTTCGGGTTATTCGTGGGACATCCTGCACGGCGCCTATGAGGATTTCAGTTTCTTTTACGGCTTCCCCTATATCGGGAGCGCGGGTACGATCGACCTGCGCCTCGAGGACGATCTATTGGGCTTTGTATCCATGCCGCGGTTTTCGGCACATATGCCTTTCTCCGGGTGGGTGGCGGTGAAATCCATCGGCGATGCGGACGTGCTTGCCGGCGGCAGGTTCCAGACCCCCAGGGGGGAGAAGGAGGGGCCGGTTATCGCGCGCCTGAAGCGCAACCGCGGCGAGGCCTACTATACCGGTTATTACGCGGGGGAGATTGGAAACCCGATAATGCGCTTTCTCATAATCCGGGTCGCCTTCAGGCGCCTTCTGACGGCGCTTGAAGCAAGCGCGGGAAGATGGGACCAGACTTCGGGCATTACGCTGGTCGATATGCTTCTACCCGGGGAGACTTCCCGGCGCTATGCGGTCCCGCTCCGGAAGGGCCGTAATACGATTTATTTTGGAAGCGATGCGGGGTTCTTCCAGGCGGATGTCTATTCGGGCGACGAGATTATCGCTTCGCGGCAAACATGGGATAAGGTGTTCTCGCTCGATGTCCGGGCGGCCGGGGAAGGCCCGTACGGCCTGCGGGTCTATCCCGCGGGGAACGGCCGGCACATCCCGTTCGCCATCTCGGTCAAACACGGCCCGCGCCTGATCCCCTATTTCTGGAGGGTGGTCCTTGTCTTTTTGTTCCTTTCGGTGATCACCGCCCTCGTGTTTATCAATCGATTCATGAACCCGCGAAAATATTCGGGGCGGGCGCGATAAAAGAGTTGCATTCATTTTCCACGCGGTTTTTTATACCTGTTCAGCCGTTCGCGATGAAATCAACTCAGGTGAGGCCGTACTTTTTCGGCGGGAAGCTCCCACTCCGGGAGACCGTCCCGGCCGGCCCTACGGATGAAACGGCAGGTTAAGGAAGAAAACCGCATGGGAAGAATTATATCGATTTCCAATCAGAAGGGAGGCGTCGGTAAAACAACCACCACCATCAACCTTTCAGCCTTCCTGGCCGAAAAGGGCAGGCGCGTGCTCATCATCGACATCGACCCCCAGGCGAACGCCGGCTACGGGCTCGGGATAAACGTGGAGGAGGCGGACAACACCCTCTACGAGGTGCTGATCGGCGAGGTGGGAATTCAGCAGGCGATCTACAAGACGGGCATCGAGAACCTGTTCATCATCCCTTCCAATATCCATCTGTCCGGCGCGCAGATGGACCTGCTCGAACTCGAGGGCCGGGAGTATGTATTAAAAAAAGCTGTCGCGCCTATCAAAGACGATTTCGATTTCATCTTCATCGATTGTCCGCCGTCCCTCGGCGTCCTCACGCTCAACAGCCTCATCGCCGCCGATTCGGTGATGATCCCGCTCCAGTGCGAGTATTACGCGCTCGAGGGGCTCAGCCAGCTTTTACGGATCATATCGATGGTGCAGGAAAGCCTGAACCGAAATCTGAAAATAGAGGGCGTGGTGCTCACCATGTACGATTCGCGCACCAACCTCTCGCAGCAGGTGGTATCCGACGTGCGCGAGTTTTTCAAGGATAAGGTGTTCAAGAGCATCGTGCCGCGGAACGTCCGACTCTCCGAGGCCCCATCGTTCGGGAAGCCCATAGGCATGTACGACCGGCATTGCATCGGCAGCGAACGCTACGAGGCTCTGGCGGAAGAGGTGTTGAATAATGCCTAAGAAGGTGCTGGGCAAGGGACTGGGCGCGATCATTTCGAGCTCGCCGACGCCCGTAGATTCGATGGAATTTGCGATAACCGAGGCAAAGGACCGGATAGTGGAGCTCGAGCTCGGCGCCATCCGGCCCAACCCGGACCAGCCCAGGACCCATTTTAACGAAGGGGAGCTCGAAGGCCTCGCCGAATCGATCAGGAACGTGGGGCTGATACAGCCCATCGTCGTGCGGCGCGACGGGGAGAGCTACTACATCGTGGCCGGCGAGCGGCGTCTGCGCGCGTCGAAGCTCGCCGGCCTGCAGAAGATTAAAAGCATCGTAATCCGCGCGAACGAGGAGGAAAACCTCACGCTCGCGCTCATCGAGAACATCCAGCGCACGGACCTCGACCCGATTGAGGAGGCGAAGGCCTACCGCCTGCTCATCACCCGCTTCCGCCTCAAACAGCAGGACGTCGCCCAGCGCGTGGGCAAGGACCGCGCCACCGTCGCCAACCTCATGCGCCTTCTCTACCTGCCCGAGCAGATACAGCGCGCGGTCTCCGAGGGAAGAATAAGCGTGGGCCACGCGAAGGTGCTCCTGGCGCTTCCTCCGGAACGGCAGAACGCTCTCTTCAACGAGATCCTCGACAAGGGCTGTTCGGTGCGAATGCTCGAGAAGATGGTGGAGTCCGGGAAAGACGAGGATGGAATGGCCGGGAAAGGGGGCGCCGCGAAAAAGTCCGGATCGAGGGACACCGCCCATATTCGGAAGATGGAAGAGATGCTCGTTTCCTTTCTCGGCACCAAGGTCGAGATACGTCATTCGGGCGGAAAGGGGCGTATCGAAATAAGCTACTATTCCCTGGACGATTTCGAACGGATCATCGAAATTTTGCGCAAAGGGCGCTCCTAAAACGCAGCACTGTGCCCGTCAGTCGACCTCTATCTTTATCTTTTCAACCCTGTCTGTTTCCGTGTCCAGCACCGACACCGTCCGCTCGTCCTCGCGGTAAATCGAACCGGGATTGATGACGCGCGTTTTATTCGAAACGTAGTTCTCGAATATATGGGTATGCCCCTTGATTATGTAATCGTAGGCGCCCGAGGACACCGCTTTACGGAAGGAGGGGATGTCGTTTCCGTGACAGAGCAGTATGCGTTTGTCGCCCGCGGTGAAGTCGCAGCAGTCATTCACGCAGCCAAAGCCCAGATTGCGCGCCTTGTCGTTGATGGCCTCGGCGTCGAGGTCGCAGTTGCCAAGCACGAACCGGCAGGGAACATCCTTGAAGAGCTCCATTATTTTGGGCGAGGTGAGGTCACCCGCGTGTACCACGAGGTCGACTCCGCGGGCCTTGAAAACGGTGACGGCCTTTTCGACCATGGCGACGTCGTTGTGGGTGTCGGAGATGATGCCGATTTTCACGACAGCTTCGCCCCGACGGGGATGTCGCCGCTCACCTCGACCAGGACGGGCCGGTCTTTTTTGTCCTTTCTGGCGGCAAGAAGCATTCCGTGCGAGGTTCGCTTGAAAAGACTGGCCGGCTTGAGGTTGGCGACGAGTAGAATCTTTTTTCCCACAAGATATTCCGGTTTGTAATGCAGCGCCAGTCCGGCGATGATGGTACGCGTATCGGCCCCTGAATCCACGCGCAGCTCCAGGAGTTTATCCGATCCCTCGACAACCGAGGCCTCGATGATTTGGGCTACGCGGATGTCCACCTTCGCGAACTCGCTTATGTCGATCAGCCCGTCGCCGGAGGCCGCTTCGGCGGAGGGCTTCGGAGAGGGCTGTCCGGCATTCGGCTTTTCCTTTTCGATGCGCGGGTAGAGCACGCCCATCTCCCCGAGAGGCGTTCCGGTCGCGAGCGCATCGAGCGAGGATATGCGGTCCAGACCGGTGTTGCCCGGAAGGCCGAGCGCCGTAAGTATCACCGGCGCCGTGCGGTTGAGCACGGGCGAAAGTACCACGGCGACGCCCGCGATAGATTCGAGAAGGTTGCGCATCGTCGAAGAAAGTTCCGCCGTTTTGTTTTCCTTCGCGAGCTGCCAGGGCTTGTGTTCGTCGATATACCTGTTGAGACAGCGGATGAACTCCCAGAGCTTTTCGATCGCCACGCTGAACTGGAAGGAGTCGACATGCGCAGTATAGGCGGCGACGGCCTCGTTGAATTTCGTAAGGAGCGCCTCGCGTCCGGCGCTTCGGGCCGTATCGAGAGCGGGAATGTTGCCGTTGAAGAATTTCCGGACCATGTCGAACGAGCGCTTGACGAGGTTCCCCAGATCGTTGGCAAGATCGTAGTTGATACGGTTGACGATGGCCTCCTCGCTGAAGCGCGCGTCGGAGCCGAAGTTCATCTCGCGCAGGAAAAAGTAGCGGATCTGGTCGTTGCCGAAACGGTCGATGAGCTCGAGCGGGCGAACGACATTGCCGAGGCTCTTGGACATCTTGGCATCCTCCATGTTCCAGTAGCCGTGAACGTTCAGGTGGAGGAACGGCTCGATGCCCGCGGCCTTCAGCATGGTGGGCCAGAAGATGCCGTGGGGCTTGACGATGTCCTTGGCGATGAGGTGGTGCGCGACGGGCCAGTAGCGCCTGAACTTCGCGTCGTCGGGAAAGCCGATCGCGCTGATATAATTGATGAGCGCGTCGAACCAGACATAGGTAACGAACTTGTCGTCGAACGGGAGGGTTATCCCCCACTGAAGCCGCGTTTTCGGTCGGGAGATACAGAGGTCCTCGAGCGCCTCCCCTTCGAGCATTGCGAGCACCTCATTACGATAGCGCTCGGGACGGATGAAATCGGGATGCGATTTGATATAATCGACAAGCCATCCCTGGTATTTGCTCATCTTGAAAAAATAATTGCTCTCCTCGATGTATTCAAGCGGCTTGTTGTGGTCCGGACATCTGCCGTCGACCATGTCCTTCCCGGTGAAGAAGCGCTCGCAGCCGTAGCAGTAGTGGCCGCCATAGCTGGCGAAATAGATGTCGCCGGCATCGTACACCTTTTGCAGAACGGCCTGAACCACTTTCCGGTGCCGCTCCTCGGTGGTGCGGATGAAGTCGTCGAAGCCGAGGTCCATCTTTTGCCAGGTGTCGCGGAAAAGCGAGCTGATGCGGTCGGAGTATTCCTTCGGTTGTGCTCCGGCCTCGGCGGCGGCCTTGACGATCTTGTCGCCGTGCTCGTCGGTGCCGGTAAGGAAGTAGGACTCGTATCCCATCAGTGTATAGTGCCGTTTGAGAAAGTCGGCGAGGATGGTGGTGTAGGCGTGGCCCATGTGCGGTTCGGCATTGACATAGTAGATGGGGGTCGTAACGTAGAATCGCTTGTCCATCGAATCCTCTTAAACCGGTTCTTTCTCGAGAACTTCGTCGAGCACCGCGGTGATGCGCTCCATCACCTCCTGGGTGATGTGGTAGCGGTTACCCGTAGCCTGGATGTCCTCCCGTTTAACCGTCACAACGTGATCGGCGCAGCGCAGTCGCACCGTCTCCTTTAGCGGATCGGCGAACTCCACGGTGTAGTCCTTGGGGCCTATTTTAATGGTGGCGCCGTGCCTCGGCATGAGCTCGTTCATCTCCTTGTAGACGTTGTACTCATAACCGAGGCAGCAGAGCAGCCTGCCGCACATTCCCGATATCTTGAGCGAATTCAGGTTGAGGTTCTGCTCCTTGGCCATCTTGATCGAGACCGGGTCAAACTCTTCCTTGAGGTTGACGCAGCAGAGTTCCTTGCCGCAGGGACCGAAGCCGCCCATGATCCGCGCCTCATCGCGCACCCCTATCTGGCGCATCTCGATCCGAGTGCGGAATACGGTGGCGAGGTCGCGCACCAACTCCCTGAAGTCGATGCGGTTTTCGGCCACGAAGTAGAAGATGATCTTGGTGCGGTCGAAGAGGCATTTGACCGACACCAGCTTCATGTCGAGCTTCTTTCCCTTCGCCTTTTCCCTGCAGACGGCGAAGGCCTTTTTCTCGATGGTCTCGATCTCGGGAAGCGCGCCCAGGTCTTCGAGGGTGACCTTTCTCAAAAGTCTTCCCTTTACCTCGGAGGTTTTTCGCCTCAGGTGCGTGGGGCACTTGAAAACACGGCCCATGTCGACCCCGTGTTCGGTCTCGACGATGCACAGCGCATTACGTTTGACGAAAAGCCCGTTGGTGTTAACGTAATATATCTGAAAGCTGTTGCGAAGTTTCACGCCGGTATGTTCCATGATGCGCATCCTTGTTCTTATGTGGAGATCCCGGGCCCGGAGGCATGGTCGTCTCCGGGATACAGTGAGTATAGCATCCCCTTTAGTCCGATTCTAAGATTCAGATTATGGGACTGGCCTTTTTTCAATGCAAGTAGTATTTTAACCAGGCCGAAAAGCCTCCCGGCATCGGAGAGCGCGAGGCCGTCGAATTCCGCGGGGGGGGCTGCACCGGACTCGAGCAAAACGAGGTTCCATCGGAAGAAATTGACGAGCGCGTCGAGCACCATGTCGGCTCCAGCGGCCTTTACGGCCTTTTCGATCTGCGGGTCGAAGGCGTCGCCGTCCCTGATGTAGCGCGCTACCTCGCCGCATAATGCGGTCACCTCCCCGCGCCTGGAGTCGTCGGCGAGCGTTACGGCGAGGGCGAATGATCCGCCCGTGAAAGGTGCGATCAGTCGTGAAGCGGCCGCATCGACGCCCCGTTCGGCGAGAAAGGCGCACACCGCCTCCTCGTGCGGCGCGTGGAATTTCATGACCAGGCACCGCGACAGGATTGTGGGCAGTATGCGGGAGCTGTTCGAGGCGGTCAGTATGATGCGCGCCGAGGGAGGCGGCTCCTCTATCGTTTTAAGCAGGGCGTTCTGCCCTTCCTCGAGTATGCGGTCGACGCTGTCCACGAGGACGGCGGTGAGTCCGCTTACGGAGCGGCGGGAAAGGCGCTCGATTAGCCGGCGCACGGTCCCCTCTTCGCGTTTCTCCTCGTCGCCGATCGGAATGATGCCGCGCTCGTTGGGGCCCAGCCCGATAAAATCAGGGTGAGTGCCCCGTTCGATCGCCGAGCAGGCGGGGCAGGCGAGGCAGGGTTTATGGATCGCGGTGCAAAAAAGCGAAGCGAGCAATCGCCGCGCGAGGAGGCGCTTGCCGATGCCGTCCGTGCCCGCAAAAAGCATGGTCTGCGGCAGGCGATTGCGCTCCATCATGCGTTCGAGAAGCTCGATCTGCCGTTGGTGGCCCAGTATTCCCGTGGCATTCATACCCCCATGCGGATACGGACGCTGTGTTTTGACAAGTAAAATATGACGGGGCGGTTTCGCGGACAAGGGGCTGGAGAACAAGGGATTACAACCCCTTGCTCTGTCACGGAGCGTACCCCTTGTGGTACGTCTTATGCCGACGGTTCCCCGACGATCGGAATCTCGAAGATAAACTCGGCCCACCTGCCGTGCTCGGACTCGGCCCGTATCTTCCCGCCGTGGGCCTGGATGGCTTTCCACGATAGATAGAGGCCTATTCCGGAGCCCTTCCGTCCCCTGAGCTCGGGCGTCTGAAGACGGGAAAATTTCTTGAATAAATTCTTCTTATCGCTTTCCAGAAAGCCGGGGCCCTCATTCCACACCGAAACACGGACCGCGTTTGCGGTCGTCGCCGCGTTTATCCGAACGCGTCCCTTCACGTTGCCGTACTTTACGGCGTTGCCGATCAGATTGACCGCGACGATTTTGATGAGCTCGGTATCGAACTCCGCGAAAAGGGGCGTCGTTTCGTAATTCCTTTCCAGCGTGACCGCATTGGCCTGGATCTGTGGCGCGACGATTTCAAGTGCGGGCTCGAGCGCGTCGGCGATAATGTCTCCGCGCTTTCTGTCGACGCGTGCGCTGCCGCTCTCGAAGCGTGAGAGGTTCAGGTATTCGTTCGAGAGGCTGATGAGATATTCGGCCTTTCGTAAAATGCGCTCGAGCATCTCGCGGTGTTTCGGCTCCATCGCGCCGAAGTAGCCGTCGGCAAGCGAACGGCCGAGCTGGATGATGGAGGAAAGCGGGCTCTTGAGTTCGTGCGTCACAAAGCCCAGCATCTCCATATAGGCGCTCATGGCCGCGGAAAGCTCCTCGATGCGATAGGCCTTCTCCGCGGCCTGGGACAGTCGCTCGGCGACGGCCATGTGCAGCGCGGCCTCGCGCTTGCCGTAAGCGTTCGGCTCGCGAGAACTTCTGAAGAGAAGACCCACGCGCCTGCCGTCCACCTCGAGCGGGCAGGTCATGCTGGAGCGCACGCCTTCTTTCAGGAGGAGCCGGGTCGATTCGCTGTCGGGGTGTTCGGCGAAGTAGCGCGCGAGGTCGTTAATCAAGCGCGGCCGTCCAGACTCGAATATCGGTGCAAGCGAGCTTCCCCGGATGTCGGCGGCGTAGCCGT
This sequence comes from Spirochaetota bacterium, assembly GCA_035477215.1. NCBI lineage: Bacteria > Pseudomonadati > Spirochaetota > Spirochaetota bacterium. The sequence goes on from DATIKU010000055.1 coordinate 38,137, forward strand.
GGTCCAGATACAGCGGTTCGTACGCCGCCCGGACGTAGTAGAGAGAAAGGCGGCTTCCCGACTCCTCGATAAAACCGATGCCGATGCGGTCGCAGGGCATGATGCGCCGCGTTTCATCGAAAAGAAAATCGATGACGGAGGCGAGCGTCTCTCCGGAGGCGATACGCCGGTTGATGCGTTCGAGCGTTTCGATCTCCTCCGGGGAAAAGGAGACGCCGTCCGTAGCGCCTGGAACATAGGAAATGATTTCGGGTGAGCCCTCGCCCATCCGTTAAAACCGTACCTGGTTTCGCCCGCCGTTTTTTGCTTCGTAGAGCCGTACGTCGGCGAGGTACAAGATCTTTTCGTAGTTCTTCCGGCTCATGTCGTCGGTGACGCCGAAGCTGATGGTAACCGACAGCCCCTGGGCGATTGAAGACCAGTCGTGGTCTTCCACGGTCTTGCGGATGCGCTCGCAGACCATGACTGCCTCGGCGATGTCGGTTTCGGGAAGGATCAGAACAAATTCTTCGCCGCCGTAGCGGGCGATTATGTCGAAAGAGCGTATGCTCTGATTGAAGAGCTTCGCGATTACCCGGAGCACCTCGTCGCCCACCTGATGCGAAAAGGTGTCGTTGATGATCTTAAAATGGTCAATGTCGGCCATGGCAACGCTGAGCTTCAGCTTGTAGCGGCTGGCGCGGGCGAACTCCTGCGACAGGAGGATCTCGAGGTAGCGCCGGTTGAAGAGGCCGGTGAGGAAGTCCTCTTTGGACTGGCGGGCGAGGATCTCCTTCTGGTTGTCGATTATCTTGCGGTTGATGAAGTCCCTGATGTATTGAATGTAAAATATGCGCGAGAGCACCCACGCGATCACGGCGATCGATCCTATATTGATGAAGTATCCCTTTAAGCGGTGCGGGTCGGTCTGCAGGTAGTCGAGCGCGCACAAAAGGAGGATGCACGGCGCCAGGAAGATCACCAGGGCGAGCCGGGCTCTCATGAGATAGGCGGAGGCGACCGCAAAAATTCCTACGATGAACGCGGTGATGTCCCTGTGGATGAGCTGATCGGCCACGGAGACGGCGGCGCTCCAGGCAAGAATAAACATCGCGAAGGCGGCCGCGAGCACATGGTGGTATGAAGAGACATCGGCCGGGCTGTTGATCTTGTGCAACCGCGTGGCAAGCAGAAAAAGCAACATGGCGGCGATGGCGATGATGTGAAGATAGCAGAGGTATCGGTAGCCCGGCATCGAGCTCCAGTACGCGGTTTCCCAGTTGTAATAGTCGACGTATAAAAGCGGCAGGTTGATGACGATCATCATCCCGGCGAAAATCTTTTCCCGGTTGATGTTTGTGAATGTTGCGTCTTTTGGAAAGACCTCGCGGTACTCCCGCGGGAGCCGGCCGAAATCAAACCGACGGATGCTGTCTTGGAGCATCTTTATCATTACAGAACACGCCTTCTCTCTCTATCTGGTGCGGTGACGAGATGGTCCGCTATCCGTTTTATTTTTTAAAGGACTTTTTGTCGAGCATACAGTTTTTTTCGCTATCTCCGGTCGGTTCGCCAGCATGGCCGGTTTTTAATTTGACTTGTCGTCTCGATATGATAGCCATTGGGGAGGGCGGGCATGGACATAATCGAAACAACACCAACATCGGCGCAGAGCAGCCTCAGCCGGTTCAGGCTGCAGGACGAACGCCTTGTCTCGGACGACAGGGTAAAGGAGGAGATCGGCGCCGCGTTCGCCGAAAACCGCTGCTTTTTTTTCACCGCCGATCCGGCCCTCGTCGCCCGAATCAGAGAGGGGGGCCCGGCCGCCCTCTACCGCGAAGACATGATCGCGATGAAAAACGCGGTCTTCGACGTCGCGTCGGGCGATGACCAGACAATTAAAAACCGGTTCTTGAGCGACACGCGACTGTCCTCGCGTCTGGTCTCGGCCGTCATGTTCGTCCACATGGCACTGGCGGAAGAGGGTCTCTCCTCGCTCGCCGGACGGCGCTTTGTCATTGTCCGCGAGCGCCCCGGCGTGCCGACGCTGCTGCATGTTTCCAATGAGACCACAGTGATCTCCCACGTCGGCCAGGGCCCGGTATGGGAGGAGATCCCCTCTCTTTACCTCGGGATGAATATCTTCGATACGCTCTCGTACGAGACGAAGCGAGGCGAGCGCGTTTATTTCGATGCGTTCGTAAGGCTCCTTGCAATCGAAGCGAGAGCGATAGAGACCGGCTATGCGCACGTCGAAGTTTTTCCGGTGGAGTATTCCCGCTCCCTCAACTCGCTGGTCGACGAGGTTATCCGCGTTTCGACGATCGCCGCCCTGGAGTTTCGGGAGGTCGCGCCGAAAAAAACGGTGCGCCCCTTCAGCCCCGCGGACAGGCGGCGCCTTCTGAAGCAGCTTGACGCGCGGGTGGCCGGCAGCGAGATGAATTTCGACGCCGACGCGAACCTGAGGGGCCTCTCGTCGATCGAGCGCCTGGCTCGTTCCTACAAGCAGGCCGGCGACGAGGCCTCGCTTCGCGGGGCGGTGCGCCTGCTCGTCGCCGCCTCGGGGCACGATGTGCACGAGGTGCGCGACAGGGCGAACATCCTCCTGGAAAGGATATTCTCGCCCAAGGAGTTCGACGCGCCGCTGGCGACGGTTTTCACCACGATGCCGGTGGGATCGCTTCACCGCTTCGAGTTCGACCTGCCCTTCCGGGGCGCGCGCTATTTCGTCCGCCTGTACCGCCAGGGCCGGTCGGGTCAGTTCACCATGCGGCGCGACATCGACATGCTCGATATCGACCTCGGGTACGACGCCATGTCGGGCCGGTTCACGGCGTCGCATGTGTTCGGGGAATACGGCCACTTCGACTATGTGGTTTTTCGAAAAAAGAAGAAGAGCGAATGGGTTCACCATTCGGACACCAGCGGAAGGATCAACATCATTCCCGACGTGCGGGGCGAGATAATCCTCGAAATATTCACGGACATCCACGGCCATACACGGATATACTGGATGGACGGCTCGGGGCATCCCGGGCTGGTGTACAACGAGCACGGGGAGGTCGTCAGGCTGGGGCGTTTTTCCGACATAACCATGCACCTGGACGACCTTAAAAAACGCTACTCTATCACCGCGCTCTATCTCCTCGGCGTGCAGAAACGGGGCTCCAACCGCGAGGACTGGGCCCCCGAGGCGTCATCGCCCTCGCCTTTTTCACCGATGAGTCTGATCGAAATAGAGCCGTCGCTTGGCGGGGAGGATGAGTTCCGCGAGCTGGTCGACGCAGCTCACCGCGCGGGCGTCCGGGTGATCGTCGATATCGTTCCGCATCTCAACAGGCGCAGCACCGAGGTTCCCGAGGACTGCGTGGTGCGGTGTTATGACGGAGAGGGTCGTCTGGTTGAGCGCGCCTCTACCGACGGAAGGTACGGCAGCTGGAACGACGGCAAGCTTTTCAACTATCGAAAGATAGAGGTGTGGGAGTGGCTGGCGCGTTCGATCACCACGCTCATCGAGCGGTTCGACATCGACGGCATTCGCTTCGATTCGGCGCATGCCGTCCCGATCATGATGAAAAAGAACAACTATCCCTCGGTCTACGGTGTCCCGCGCACCGCCGAGGAGGGCCTGGAGGGCGGCATCATCGTCAACGAACGTGAGGACGGCCACTTCGTCACCACGGGTTATTATGATTCGGCCTGCCGCGACGTCATCGCAATTCCCCTGCACTACTATCTCATGCTGGCGGTCGAGCGGAAACTGCGCGAACTTGGCCGGGACTTCTTCATCAACATAGCTGAATGCTACTGGGGACACGAACGGTTCCTGACGCGCGTGGGTATCATTCCCTACAACTCCGCGCTTTTCAAAATCTGCGAAAACATCATCCACGGGACCGCCGATGTCCGCGAGATCTATCACATCTATGATAATTATTTCCCGTCGGTGATGCCGAAGGGCACGGAGCTCCTCGGCATACTGGGAAACCACGACGAACGGAGGGCGCTTAACACCTTCGGTCACAGGGGGCTGCGAGCGGCGGTCGGTGTGACCACGTTCATGAACAATATCATCATGGACTACGAGGGGAGCGCCGAGGGCGAGGGATGGAAGGTTTACCTGGACAACATTTTCGTCAACTGGAACAGTTTCGAGTATGCGGCCCACCGGAGCGTTGAGCGATTTTACAGCGAGTGGTACGAGTTTCACCGCAGGGAAAAGGGCAGAGGCTACCTGGTATGGGCGAACAACACGAACGTCGCCGCCTCGGTCAAGTTCACCGATAGCGGTATCTGGATAGGCGCCTTCAACTTCGCGGACTCCAGCCAGGCGGCCTCGATCCAGTTCGATAATCCGGCTCTTCCCCTGGAGGATGAAACGCTCTACCGCGTGGTTGACCCGGTATATTCGCCGATAACCCGCCATTACGCCTTTTACACCGGGCGCGAACTCAAGACCTCGCGCATCGACACGGTGGTTTCGTTCACAGACAGGGTAAAGCTCCTCAAGCTCGAGGAAGTGACGGACATAGACGGTCTCTACCGTGATTTCCTGCGGGATTCGTTTTTGCGAATGTGCCTGATTTCAAACATCGCTCACTTCGAATCCAATTTCGCCTTCCGCGAGATTGCCGCCAACTGCGCATCCTTCGACACCTTCTCCGAGTATGTCTCCGCCCATTTAATTCCAATGTTCTGGGACAACAATCGCCACCATCTCGAACTGGGACTCAAAAGGGCGCTATTTCATTCCGTCCGCACCGGAGCGCTCGAGGCGCGACGATCGGTCTCCTTTTTCAAAAAAATGCAGTCAACGGCCGACGGCCGCATCCGTTCGCTCGGCGAGGCCCTGGAGTCCCACAACCGCGGCGATTCCATGGTGTTCATGTCGGCCGAGGCCGACCCCTTCTCGAAGAGCGGGGGACTGGCCAACGTGGTGTACGAGCTTCCAAGGGAGCTCGTCGCGCTCGGCGAGACCGTGTACGTCATCACGGGCCTCTGGCGCGGCGGGGACGAAATGGCCGGGGCCAGGATGCGTTCGGCCGTGGAGCGGTACGACGTGCGCTATACCGGAAAGAACGTGCGTCTCAAGATAATGAATGCCGAATACGAGGTGGGCGTATACCGCGGCGTGGTCGACGGCGTAACGTTTTTTCTGCTGGACCACCACGAGTTTTTCGACGGCCTCTACTGGGGCATAACATCCGAGGAAAAGCTCCGTCGCCGTATCGCCTTCGCGCGCGCGAGCGCCGAGGTCATCGTCACCTTCGGCCTTCGGCCTCTTTTTACCTTTACCAACGACGCGTATACGGGCCTTTTCAACGGCATCGTTCGGAGCGACCACGTTTACGCTTCGAACCCCAATTTCTCGCGCACGACCTTTCTGCACATCGTCCACAACGGCGGCTGGCAGTATTTCGACGCCTACCACCGCCATGAGCGGGGATTCGACCTGTTCCAGCTCTTAAACCTGCCGCCATGGAAGGCGGTCGATTTCGTCGATCCGGTGTATAGCGACCGCCTCAACTGCATGGCTTCGGGAATCAGGTTTGCCGACAGGGTGATTACGGTAAGCCCGAGCTACGCCCGCCAGATTGAGTACGCCTGCGACGGCCTGGAACATCTCCTCTCCAATGTCATCGGGATCAGCAATGCCGTCGGCAGGGACTTCGCCCGGAGGCTGTCGGACGCCTTCAGGGATTCCGGTTTCGTTAATAAACAGTATCCGCGACTCATCGAGGCCCTGCACGGAGACGCCACCCTCATGAAAAATGTCTTGGCCCGCTGGCCCGAAATGACGGTCGGCATGGATGCCGTGGAGAAAATCACCGGAGATTCGCGGCGCTTCGCGGCCGTCCGCGCGCGGAACAAGATGATGCTGCAACTCGAGCGGGGTCTCGCGGTCGATCCGGACGCGGTGCTCTTCTGCATGATACACCGCATAACCGAGCAGAAAGGATTTCAGCTGGTACTGGACGCGTCGGAGGGGCTCTTCGCCCACCTGGGCTACCAGGCGGTTCTCGGCGGGTCCGTTTCGTCCGGGGACCGCCGCGGCGAGGAGATCGCCCACGGGATGTATCTGCTTGCCGGGTATTATCCCGGCAATGTCAGCGTGTCCTTCGGCTTTCAGGACATCGCTGTGCCTCTTTTTTCCTCGGACATCTTCTGCATGCCGTCGATGAGCGAGCCAGGGGGGATATCGCAGCTTGAGGCACTCGCGGCGGGATGTCTGGTGGTGGCGCGCGCGACGGGAGGGCTTCGCGATACGGTGTTTCCGGTGCGCTCGAAAGACGGCGTCCTCGAGGGCAATGGCTTCCTTTTTACCGACTTCAATGCGACCGCTTTTTACGATGCCATGGAACGGGCCCATCAGTTTGTCCGTTCAGGCGACGATGCCACGCTGTATCGCGCAGGGAAAAACGCGATGTCGTCGATATATAACTGGGACCGTCCGGCCAGGCGGTATATAGAATCGGTGTATGCGGTGAAGGAGATTATCCGGATTGTCGAATAAAAAAAAGACGGGATAGTGGATATCCCGTTTGCCACGTAAAGTCTTCTCGGTTATGCCTGTACGGCGAGCGGGAAGACCGTTGAGTGTTAAATGATCTGTGGTTACTATCGTCAAGAACCGATGCGGACTTTAACGAAAACCGGACGCGGTTCCGGAAAAATTAACGGGTGGGAGGCAGGTCTCACCCTTTTAGCGCTGCTGTCCGTGTGCGCGTGCGCTTCCGCGGGCGACAGCGTCGGCGTTTCCGTGGGGAAGGTGGTGAAAAGCATGACCGGCGAACCCGTGATCCCGAGGGAAGCGAACCGGATACTCGTGTACGACTTTCGGGGCGCCCCGGGCGACCGGACGCTCCGAACCAGGCTTGGCATCCGGGTGCGGGAATTACTTGCGGCCGACGGCAGGCTGGCCGTTGTGGCCGACGAGGACCAGGCCGACCTTGCGCTCGAGGGTGTCGTGACGGGCCACGAGACGCGGCCGCTGCGTTACAGCGAGATGGGCCGGGCCGTAAGCAAGCGGATGCGGATTACGGCGTCGGTGCGCCTGTTCGACCGCAATAAAAACAGGGAGATCTTTTTCGAGCGGGAGATCCAGGCGTTCGAGGAGTTTTCGGACATCGAGCCGCCGGTTGTCCCCGAGGCGGCGGCGCTCGATCGCGTTATCGACGCCCTCGCGAAGCGGATAGCGCAGCAGACCATGCGGGGCAGTTATGCCGGGCTTCTCACGCCGGTTGAAAAAGGCAGGCAGTGATATGGATAAAAAGCGGTTTCCGATCGCCCGGGAGCTCTACGCGGAACTTGACAAAAAACGCGTTGCGCGCGCGTACCTCTTTCTCGGCGAGGACGAGGGCGAAAAGGACAAGGCCGTGCGGCGCATCGCCGCTCTCGTTCTGAGTGGCCCCGGGGCGGAGCATTCGCTGGGGCGCTTCCACTGCGAGATGGGCGAACTCATGCAGGCGGCCGATTTTACGCTTAACAGGTCCATGTTCTCCGACGCGCGGATATGCGTGCTGCTGAACATTGATGCAATTCCGGCGGGCGCGGCAAACACCGCGCTTCTGGCCGAGGTCTTCGGTTCGCTTTCGGATTCCACGGTGCTGGTGATGACGACCCGGGCCAACAGCCCCCCCGGGCGAATAGGGGCGAGCGCCATACCCGGAATGAAGGTGTACCACTTCTGGCCGCCTTTCGAAAACGACCTCGTCGCCTATATCGTGCGCGCTCTCGAGCCGGAGGGGATATCCATCGACGCCCGCCCGGCGCGTGCGCTCGTCGATCTCCTCGGAAGGGACGTGCGCGCGGTTGACGGCGCGCTTGAAAAGCTCAGAAATGCGGGGGTCGCCAGGGTAACCGAGGAGACCGTGCGCTCGCTCATCGGTGGGGAAAAGGACTATTCGCTCTTCGAGTTTGTGGACGCGCTGTATCGCGGCGACAGGTCTTCACCCGGGCTGCTGAAAAATTTAATTGAAAACAACTGCCCGGAGCTTCTAATCTTGAACCAGATGGCGCGGCAGGCCGATTCCATCGAGCGATATCATCTCGCGGTGCGCGCCGGCGATGGCGAGGATGAGGCGCTTCAAAAGGCGTCCGTGCCGCCGCGTGCGGGGAAAGCGTTCCTTGAACTGGCGCGCAGAAACCCGATTATTAAAATAAAACGGATATACCCGCTGCTCCACAAAGCGGATTTCGCCCTTAAAAGCTACAGGGTCTCGAAAAGCGTCGTGGCCGGTCCGTTGTTTGACCTGTCGCGCGAGATGCTTGCGCTCGAGGCCGCGCCAGCGGCGGTATAACCGGACAGTGGATGCCATGGATTTTCTTCAGACAATCGATACTAATAAAACCAGGTTCCAGCGCTACAATGATATCAAGTTCCAGCGATTTCAGCAGCTGATACCGAACCCCAATATCAAGCGGGTAATCAACTCCATTCCATTCCTTCTCGGCACGAATGACAAGCGCCTGCCTGGCTATGTCGAGGGCGACGTTCCGGGCGGCGTATGGCGCTATGTGATCGACGACGAGACCAGGCGGTATATCAAGGGGCGTTTCCCAACGGTGAAGACCGATATAACGAGGCGAAACCCGTTCGTTGAGATGCTGGCCATCATGGGGAGCGTCGGTACGGTCGCCTATAACAAGAAATCAGATTTCGACTACTGGGTATGCGTTAACAGAAGCTCGGTGACCGATGAGCAGTTCGCCCTCTTCAAAAAGAAGGTGGAGGCCATCCAGCGGTGGGTCTCGAAGGAAATAGAGCTTCCGGTGCACCTTTTCATCAACGATATAGAGGGCGTCAAGCAGAACATCTTCGCCGAGGACGATGAAGAGGCCTTCGGTACCACGGTGGGGGCCGTTCTCAAGGACGAATTTTTCAGAAGCTCGATACTGGTGGCCGGGAAAATACCCTTCTGGTGGGTGGTCCCGAAGTTCGCCAGGGACGACGAGTACGACAAGCTGTACTGGCGCCTGCCGGATAACATGAAGGAAGAGTTTGTGGACCTTGGCAACCTTTACGAGATATCGAGGGAGGATTTTCTGGGGGCCGCGCTCTTTCAGATCATCAAATCACTCGGCAATCCTTTTAAATCTATTATCAAGATCGGGGTGCTCGAAAAATATATCTTCGGCACGGGGGACTCGCCGCTCCTGAGCCAGAAGATAAAGGTAAATATCCTCCGCGAAAACCTGGACAACTCGGTGGTCGATTCGTACCTCCTCATGTTCAACGAGGTCTTCGAGTATTACAGTTCGACGCTCGACGACAAGGAGCTCGTCGACATTCTCAGGCGCAACCTCTACCTGAAGGTCGATCCGCAGATATCGAAATACGTCGGCATCAAGGACAAGAAGAACATTCCTTACAAGGTGGCGGTGATGTCGCAGTATGTGAGGGCCTGGGGCTGGGACATCAACATCATCCGCGACCTCGACAATTTCGAGGAATGGGACTTCAACATGGTGATGGCCTTCTGGGACGCGGTGAAGCGCTTTATGCTGTTAAGCTATCAGAAGATCGCCACACAGCTGCCGTCGCTCAAGCTCGAAAAGAAGATTTCCGAAACCGATTTCATGCTGCTGAGCAGGAAAATTAAAACCCATTTCGCACGCGAGCACGACAAGATCGACAACTTCATCACCTTCAAGGACACGCCATCGGAGGCCATCCTGTATATCGAGCCGGTGAGCCAGAGCATCCACGAGGCTGAGTGGAGGCTGTATAAAAGAAATAAAAGCGAAAAGGACACCTTTCTTTCAACGACCCTCAGGGTCGAGAAAAGCCTGCTTCGCCTGCTCATGTGGATGGCGGTCAACGGCGTGTACGACCCGGTTTTTTCCCGGATCAACATCCAGTCGGGCTACACGAGGGTCAATCCGACGGCCGTTACCGAGCTCCTCAACCAGGTCACCGCGCTCTTCGCCGGCGACGGCATACGGATCAGGAACCATTATTTTCTGGAACCCGCGTTCGGCCTCGTGAACGCCGTCATCCTCAATTTTAACAGGGAGAACGCCGAAGCCATACAGACCGTCCACCACCTCTACTACACGAGCTGGGGCGAGTCATATATCAAGGAGTATTCATCGGAAGAAGATATAGCGCGCATACTGGGTCTGATCGTTCGCGACGGGATCCACCAGAAAAGGCATTTCGATGCGTATTGTGTGGTACACTCGCCCGAACCATTTAAAAAGCTCTATAAGCGGATCAGTGCAATGTTCAAGGAGGCCTACTCGTTTATCATAGAGGGGGCCGAGGGAATGGACATGCGCTTCGTGGCCCGGATAAAGGACAGGTTCGTGCTGATCTCCCGCGAGGGGAATAAAGTGACGGGGTTCATCTATCCGGGACTGGTGAAACTTCTGACGGCGCTCACGCTGAAGGCATCTCGCGCCGTCCGTTACCGCTTTTACGGGGATGATGGCCCCCTGGTCGCTTTGGACGCCGTTTATCAGCTTTTCAGTTCCTCGGGCATTAGCGTGGTCTACGAAGAGAAGGAAGACCACGTGGTGATTCACGTAATCAACGAATCGGGCGACTTTTTCACCTTCATTAAAAGCCGCTCGATTCGCGACGCCGCGCTCTCTGCGATGTTCGATTTCTGCCGCAATTTGGAAAAGCGGCTCTCGCTCGATGGCGCACAAACACCCGCAGTCGGACCTACGCGCTTCTTTCTCCTGAAAGTGGACAGGGTGGGAAAACTCACTCTTTCGGACGACACCCGGGACGTGGAACAGCTGTTTCTCACCGGGTATAAAAATTCGCATGCGCTTACCGCGAACGTCGCGCGCCACATGGGCGAAGAGACATTTTACGACATCCAGTTCCCCGACAACGTATCATCCGGTTTCATGACGTCGAGGGAGCTGTACAGCGCGAGGGAAAAGGTAAATGAAATCAAGGTTAAGGGCTTCGGGACGAACACACTGCTGCGCGATGTCGTCTTTGCCGACCTTACGCCGGAGGAAGCCGCCTGGGGCAGCACTCCGTATCTGCTCGAGAAATACAGGATCGAATTGCTGATGGAAGGTAAAAAATAGAAAACGTAGAGATCAGTATTCCCCGCCCGGAAAGTTGTCCTTGAAGAATTTCACCTTGCGCTTTTCCTTGTCGGCATCGCCCCTGGCGAGCGTGCCTTTCTCAAGCGCGATATCGAGGAGCTTTATCGATTCGTCGGACGGTTTTTCGTCGTCATCGTCATCCGGGCGCAGAAGTTCCCTGATCGGTACGTCGTCCGACACCTTCTGGATGCTGTCAATTTTCCGGTCGATGAGGTCCTGCGTCATGAGCGGGACATCGTCGGGGTCGATGTCGTCCGGCCAGTCCCTTCTCTTCGCCGGCTTCTGACGGGGCTTCGCGACGGCCGCCTTTCTCTTCCCGGCCGCGGGCCTGGCAGGCTCCTCTTCCACCGCTTCGGGTTTTTTACCCTCGATCTCCTCAACCATGTATTCCGGCGGGTTATCGATCTTCAGTTCGAGCATTTTGATCCGTTCGCCAAGAAGGATGTTGATCTGCTTTTCGATGGAGAGATAGATGGGAGTGGTGAACGACTTGTTGCGCTGGAGCGATTTTTCCATCTTGCGAAGTTCTTTTATATCGCCGTCGATGAGTTCGATCTTTTTAAGGACGTGGACAACTTTCATGGTTCCGCTCCCCGTACGGTGCTTGGCAAATGATTCTCCGCTTGACCGGCACGGCCTGTGGCCGTGTTTTCCTGGTCACGCGGAGCGACCGCTTTTTCTGTAATAAGATAACCGGACGCGCGGTAAAGTCAATAATCTTATTTTATCAGCCCGTAAAATTAAAAGATGACCGTCTGGTCCTTTTCGACGGAGAATTCCACGCGGCAGTGCGGACACTGGTAGGTTCCGCTTCTTCTGACGCGGACGAGCCCGCCGCATTCGGCGCATTCGACCACAAGCGCCTTGTCGAAACCGTCAACGGCCCTTACGGAAGGCTCCGGAGAGTCATCCGGTATGGCAGGCGCTTCGGCGCGATCCCGTTTTTCCGGCTGGTCCGGTCCGGGCTGTCGTTCGGGGGGTGGGACCGCACCGGACCCTTTTCCAGCCCTGCGATCGGCGATGACGTTTTTCGCCTCCTCGACCGTGTCCGCGACATCGATCGCCCTGTCGAACCCGATAAGCCTGAAAAGGGAAAGCATCTCGCCGGGGAGATTGCAGACGACAAGCGACCCGTTCCGGGAGGCGATCGAGCGATGAACATGGAGGATCATCCCGATGCCCGCGGAGCTCGCGTATTCCAAACCGGACGCGTCGAGAATGATGAACGGCGCCGCGTCGCGAACGAGGCCCTCAATCGCGTTCTCGAGGGCGGGTGCCGTAGCCGAAGTGAGCGGTCCCCTCGGCGTTACGACGGTCGTTTCTCCCGAGTTCAGTTCGGCGTAGTCGATCAGAAGCATGGGTACCTCTCACTTGATTATGGGAATGGCGTCCCGGATTGCGCCGCCGGTCGCATGTGCGGTAGCATCCCCGGGCGCCACCCCTGATGCCGCGGGCCGTGCCGGTACTCTGCCGCCGCGAAACGCCCCTTCGCGGGGGCCGGAGTCGGCGCCCGCGAAGGCCATGGCGGGCACGCGCTGCGCGCGCAGAAACACCATCAACGAAACGATCAGCGATGCCAAAAGTGATCCCAGAAGCAGCAGCGTGAGGAGCTTCCGTGCGCCGGCGGCGGTGTTTGTAATAACCGAATATACCCTGTCTTTCGATATGATGAAGTTAATGGTGCCCACGGGCTTGCCGCGGTGATAGACGGCGCGGGTCGCCAGCCAGCCGGTGCTGCCGATGGCGGGATAGAAAAACCTTTTAATGAACTCGCGCTGTCGGCGGTCGAACGGGACCGAACGCGCGATGATATTGTATTCGAGAAAATGGACCTCATTCGCCTTCCCCGCCAGGGGAAGGAATATCTGGTCGCGGTTGTAGGCGAACTCGTCCCCGGCGATATTCCCGGCAACGGCTTTCTCGTCCTCGGGGCTGGAATGGGCCTTGATCGAGCCGTCGGCAAGCGTGAAGAACGCCACCATCCCGTTGTTCCCCTTTATCTTTTCTCGCAGAAGCAGCCTGAGGCTGCCATAGCTTTTTCCTGCGTAGCTGAGCTCGGCCACGCTTCCCAGCGCCTCGATGAGTTCGGTCGAGTGCTTCCGCGTGGCGTCCACGGTATCGCGGATGGCGCCGGTACAGGTATAATAAAAATAACCGGCTGACGCCGCTATGGAAAGCGCCGCGAGCAGCAAAAGCATTACGAAAAGAACGCCCAGGGGAAAGCCGCGTTGTGTGTCGGTCACATGCATTTCAGGAGATCACCCGCCGCGGGCTTCCACCCGCCGAATTTGTCCGCCGGCCACATCATGGTATTATTTTCGGAAAATAGCGCCCATTTGTACAGCACAGTTTTTTCATTGCGGCCTCGCCCGGATGCCGGCAGGATGATCGCAAGCGTGAGCCGGGGCGGCGGAATGTTGCGGTGCGATAAGGCCTTGGTCCGGAGCGGAAGCCGTCAGGGTCAGTGGAGCGCGGTGGTCGAAATAATTCGGGGGGCGGTAATAAGTGAGCATAGAGGGTTTCGTACGGGGGGATGAGGCGCTTGAGGAATGGGACTGGATGTCGGCGAATCCGACCGGAAGGGTGGTGATGCGCGCACGCGCACACCGCGATGGAGTGCCTCACGAGGGCGTGCATCTGTGGATCGTGCGCACCGCGACCGGTACTCCCGAGGTGCTGTTTCAGCAGCGCTCGAAACACAAGGACCAGTATCCCGACTGCCTGGATATCACTGTTGGAGGGCATGTGCTTTTCGGGCACAACAAGGGTAAAATACAGAAGGAATCTTCGGAGGAGATAGGAATATCCCCCGCAGGTGAAGAGCTCACCGATCTGGGATATTACCGGTACGAGGAGCGTGCGCCGACGTTCTTTCACCGCGAGTTTCAGCGCGTCTATCTCCTTCTCGACAACAGGCCCCTGTCCGCGTATCGCTTTATGGACGGAGAAGTGACGGGCATCTACGCCGTACCGCTGGAGTGCCTGGAACGGCTTTTTTACGATGATTATTTGTTCGATATCGAAGGTTTCGACGGGTACGGGACATCGAGGCGCCGTGTGGGGAAGGTGGACTTCCATCCGCTCCTTTTCGCGCCGTCCATGGCCGTTTACATGGAAGTCCTGCTCCGCGCGATCCATGAGCTGGTCGCCGGCGGGAACGTGTCGGCCGGAATGCCGTCGACGGCCGGGTGAACATGCGCGAGATTTCCAGCGAGGAGGCGCGCTCGCTCCAGGCGGCGTTGTGCCGTACGCCTACAGCCCGGGGCGCGCGAGTTTCATCACCGTGGTGGAGGCCGAGGACGTGGACGCAAGGCGCGCCAACGGGATTGCGCTAAATCGGATATAAATTTTCAAAATTATACTTTACAGCCCGTGTATTTCGGTATAGATCGAGGGGATTATCGGGCGCGGTGTTTAGCCGCGAAAGCGACCGGTTGACGGTTGATACACGGGGAATTACGGGGCTATGTCGGAGCCGCAAGCAGCGGCAGGCCTGTGGTGCGGGTAATGGCGGCGTGCCGAATGCACCGGGAACTCAGAGGTTTTTCCGCGTCGGGGATGACGGGTGTTTTCAGGGTTGAACAATTATGAAGAAAATAATTACAAGGAGCGTGCTGTTATGAAACAATATGCAATTCTTTGCGTTGTGCTTGTATTCACGCTGATTTCATGCGGGGGAGGGACGCAGTACAGGGATGCCAAAGAGGACAAGGGTTCGCGCGAGTGGGGTCCCCGGGAGATCAAGGCAACCGTAAATACCATGGTGACCTCCATGTATGCGTTTTTAAAAGATGAATATAAGAAACCGGCCTTCATCGAAGTCCGGAATTTCCGCAACAAGACATCCGAGCACATCGACACCAAGATGATAACCGATGAAATCTCCACAAACCTCATCAAGAGGCGCATACGGTTTATCGACCAGTCGCTCACCGCCGACGCCATGGCCGAGATGGAGAGGGGCATGACAGGGATGATCGATCCCGACGCTGCCATCCCGGTAGGGATGCTAAAGTCGCCGAACTTCTACCTTGCCGGCGACATCCGCGACAATGTGCGCACGGTCGGCGGGAAGTCGCTCCAGTATGTGGTCGTCACCATGCAGCTCATCGATTTAAGGACCAACGTCGTGGAATGGCAGGACCGCCAGGAGTTTCTCAAGGCGAGTGCGAAGACCAAGATTTCCTTTTAATCTCGGCTAAGGGACGGTAGACATGAATATCAGGATTCGAGCGGTCGCGACAGCCACCCTCCTCCTGTTTTCCTTCGGATGTGCCGGAAACTATGTCCAGGTGATGAAGGATTCGGAGAAGATGTTCTATCACGGCCAGTACGAGGAGGCGGCGCGTAAGCTTCTTCCCGCCGTCAACAAGTCGGGGAAGGACCAGCTTCTGTTCATGATGGAGGCGGGGTTGATGCTCCACGCCGCGGGCGATTTCCAGAACAGCAACAAGGTGCTTCTCGAGGCCGCCGGGCTCGCCGATCGCATCGCCCTCAGCGTGAGCAAGGAGGCCGCCTCGCTCTTTCTGAACGAGACCGTCACCAACTACCGCGGCGAGGATTTCGAGCGCGTGCTGATACACCTGTACCTTGGCATCAACTTCCTGATGCTCAAGGACACGGACTCGGCCAGGGTTGAATTCAAGAAGGTGAACGACCTCCTGCGCGACATCAACGTATCGGGCGGAAAAGCCTACAAGCAGAACCTTATGGCCAAGTACCTGACCGCGATAGCCTTCGAGATAAGCGCCGACAAGGACAACGACTTCAACGACCGCGAATTCGCGTACATCGAGTACAAACAGATATACGAGTTGGACCCGCGCCTGGCGATGGTGTATCGTGACCTTCAGCGACTCGCGAAGAAGCTTAATGACACCGAGGATTACAACAAGTGGGTGGGAATGTTCGGCCGGCGCGACGAAATCCCGGCAAACGCCGGCGAGCTCGTAATGATTTTCCAGGCGGGGCAGGGGGCGATCAAGCTCTCGCGTGGGCCGCTTCTGTCCGATAAGACGATGGAGTCGGGAATCAGGGCGTCGCTCAACGGGATACCGCTAAAAGAGGGGGTGACCATCGGTGGCGTTCTTGTGGCGCTTCGGATCGCCGAAAATCCCATCCCGAAATTCCAGAAACGCTCGAACCGGGTGGATCATGTCATGATCAACATCAACGGAGCCGATATGGCCAGAACAGTACTGCTTGAGGACATCGAGACGACCGCAGTAAAGAACCTGGAGGACGATTACAACCGGCTGTACATGAAGGTTGCCGCCGGGATCGCGGTGAAGGCCGCGACGGCGGTCGCCGCCGGGATTGCGGCCAAAAAGATCGCGGAGCAATCAAAACAAATGGGCGGCTACGCAGGCCTCATCGGCACACTGGTCGGAGCCGGGGTGGGAGCGGGGCTCGTTTCGCAGATCAAGCCCGACCTGCGCTGCTGGCACACACTGCCTGCCAACCTTCAGCTTGCGAGGATATTCCTTGCGCCGGGAGAGTACGCGGTGAACGTCAAGTTTCGCGACTCGGCGGGCAATCAGGTCAGCCCCCCGGTGGAGAACAGGATTAAAATAACAAAGGGCGAAAAGACGTTTTTCAACTATCGCACGTTGTTCTGATCCCGGGAGAAAACATGGGTTATCCCAAGGCCCCGCAGAATCGCTCCGCGGGGCCTTGTTTTTTGGCTGACCGAGATGGGAGGCCCGGGGACATGCGGCTCTTTCTACGGGGTTGATGTACAGGCCGGCGACACCTGCTCCCGAAGTGATCCTCCTGCGCCGGATGGTGAAAAAAAGTAAATTAATGGTTTACATTGTGGACCGCTCCCGTCGGTATATCACTTTAATTGCACGCGGGGCCGAAATAAGCTGTCGAACCCCGACAAATGGCTGATGAACGACCGTAATACAATCGCAGGGAAGGATGCAGGGGCGGTTCTTTCCGCCGATACATCCTTCGCCGTCTTCGATTCGTTGAGCCACCCGGTTTGCGTGATCGGGCTCCGTGGCGATATTATCTATGCCAACGGCCGGTTCTCGAACTTTTTTGAGAGCGCAGGCGGCTCGATGAGCATCGACCTTTCCCACCCCTTTTCTCCCGAATACCGTAAGAGCGTCGCGCTTGCCTATACAAAAGCCCTCAAGGGCGCTGACCGCAGGTGTTTTGCGGTGATGAAAACTCCCGACGGCAGGCGGCTTGCGGTGGAGATTTTTCTTTATCCGATGTTCCACGACGAGGCGGTCGTTTCCATCCTGGCCTTTCTGAAGCCCGTATCCGACGATCGCATCATCTCGTTCGGCAGAAATACGGCCATGATGGCGTCCGACGAAGAGCCCCTGGCCAATTCGGGCATATTCGACTTCGCGCCGTTCCCGATCGTCCGGTTCGACCGCGAGGGGTCGATCGTCAGCGGGAGCGCCTCCGTGGAGAGCTTCTTCGGTCATGCGCTCGCGGATTTGCAGAACAACAGAAACCTGCTCTTTCGCTCGGTGTCACTGTATGATTTCGAGAGGCTCAGGAAGGCCGTATCGGACGTCTTCGACGGCCGTGCCGGTTTCAGGAGGCTGGGCGAGATCAGGATACTCTCCAAATCCAGGGAAGAGAAGTGGGCCAACGCAATCATCTATCCGCTCGTCATCAACAGGGAGATTTTCGCCGTCGAGGCCATCCTCGAGGACATCACCAGGATTAAGTCGCTCGAGTCCAGAATGAGTCTTATGAACAGGGTGCAGATCATCGGGGACCTCACCAAGGGGCTGCTCCACTCCTTCAACAACATCATCAATATCATCCTCAGCCGCACCCAACTGCTTCTGCAGGTGACCGAGAAGGACACCGTATTAGAGGGACTCAGGGTGATTGAGAAAACGGCGGGCCAGGGCGTGCGGCAGGTCAGGCGCATTCAGGATTTTATAGGCGAGGGCGATACACTGCGCGAAAGCGAGTCGGAGGACCTGATCGATGTGATCGAGGATGCCATAGAGTTCGCGAGCATTCATTTTAAGGTCGAAATAAAGGAAAAGAGGCGGCATATCAAGGTGGAGCGCCGCTATTTCTGCCTGGTCAACGTTAAAACCGACACGAGGTTGCTCCGGGAGATCCTCATCTCGATGATCTTCAAGGCCGCCTCATTCCTGCGTCGCAGCGGCACCATCAACGTGATGTTAAAGGACGAGGACGTTCCGGCTCTCACAGTGATGGTTAAAAAAGAGGGGCCTGAATCCGAGCAGGCGTCGGATGCGGCCGGCGAATCGCTCGACACCATCATTTTCTCCGCCATCGATATACGGCGTGTGGTGGAACGTCTCAACATTAAAATCATAGAGGAAGAATCGGCGACCTCGTATTCTATCAGGGCGGTCCTCCCCGCTTCCATCGTGGCCAGAAAGGGCCGGAAGGAATCGGATCCCACCGAATACCGTGTGCGCGACAGGGACATTATCATCGTCGAAGACGAGAAGGCGCTCAGGGAGATACTGTTCGAACTCTTCGACTTGATGGGTAACCGTGTATATGTTTTCGAAAGCGGAGACGAGGCCCTCGCCGAGTTCAAGAAGGGCAAGGCGAACCTTGTCATCAGCGATTACGGCACGAAGGGTATGACGGGGATAGAGCTTCTAACCAGAGTGAAGGAACTCGACGAAAACGCGGTGACGGTGCTGTTGTCGGGCTGGATGATAAAGGACCTGAAGGCATACCGGAACGTCGTCGACCTGTACCTTCCCAAGCCCTTCAAACTCGACGTGCTGATAAAGGAAATTTCCAGGGTTTTTAAAAGCTCAACCAAATAATTACAACTCGCTATCCATGCGCTCAAGGTCGTCTTTCTTCCCCGGCATCACCAGGATACCGGTTTCGTCGATCTTCTCCTGGGGCATCGGATTGAAGATCATCTCTCCGCCCGTCTTCCCGATCGACCCGATGATGACGCAGTAATCCCTTCGCAGGTTGCTCTTGACGAGGGTTTTCGCGGCAAGCGGCGGTTCGGTATTCCTCCATCAAGAGCCCCGGATGGCGGTCCATGAGTGCGATGCCGGCGAAGTCGACGACCGCGGGAACGATGCCGCGCGCATACATGATGCCGGCCTTCAGAAGCGCGTCCTCGTTGGTTGCGTCCATGGCGAGATAGAACACCCTGTCGCGCTCGAGCTCCTCGAACGACCGGGGATTGTTCTGGATAACGAAAAAGTGTATGACCCAGGAGGCGAGCTCCCCGCAGATG
>DATIKU010000056.1 GCA_035477215.1 Spirochaetota bacterium
GGTGTACTGCAGGCGCGCCCCCAGGGTTACGACGATCCCCGCGCTGTCGAACAGCCCCCCCACGGCGGGCTCGAAGTTGAAACCGACCTGTTCGGCCTTCATGGAAACGGGGGTTCCTGTTTCTATCTGGTTGAGCAACAAATTACCCGACGCCAGATACTCCATGTATGCCTGTTCCTTAAATTTCCCAAGGTTGAACATGTACAGCCCCGACAGGTTCGCCGCCGCGAAGAACTGCGAGCCCAGCGGCTGGGTAACCCCCAGGCCGAGCGCCGGCCCGTGGGCGGGGATATCGATCTTCATATACGAGTCATACACCGCATGATCCGATCCCGCCGGATCATATCGTCGTTCCGTACAGTACATTTCTAAAAGTCCACGTTGGTACTTGTAGCCGGCAAAGACCTTCATCTTTTCGGTCAGGCGGAAGCTGAGCGCGGAGTCGACATCGATCCGTTGTATCTCGACATAATAGGTCCCGGAAATGTAGTACTGGCCCCCGCCGCCGACCGTCGTGAGCTGGTCCGGCGAATACCAGTGCGCCGACTGTGTGCCGAACAGGCCCGATACCGAGAGCGTAACATCGGGCGTAAAGCTTACGCTCATCACCGGGCCGTACAGCATGCCGCTGCCGTACTCGAGGTCCTCAAGACCGCTCCCCCCGATTTCATTAATATACGGATCCCAGGCGAAATACCCGGCCTTGGCCCCCAGCATGAACTGCGCGGCGAAAGACGGCAGCGCGCACCCCGCGACCAGCAGCGACACGACGAACAGATGTATCCGACGTTTCATAGAGTGATCTCCTCGTATGTAGTATGAAGGCGCGAATAGTATTCGCGCTTTCGTATATGAGCATGCGCCAGAAGGCGCGAATAGGTATTCGCGCGTTCACGTACGACGACGCGTCCCGAAGGCGCGTATTCGCGCCGGTATGCGCGGCGAGGAACCGTCCGGCGTTCCGGGTCCGTGCGTGTGGGCATGTAATCGCTGGCGGTAAACGCGCACGCGGCCTCTTTGTCTGTGTGCATATTCGGGATGGACGGCGAGTGCGTGCCGGAGACGAATGCATTGTACGCGCGGGGCGCGGCCTGTATATATCGCCGCTCCCCCGACGGCCCGTCCTATCGGCGCTACACCAACACGGTTTCATACGTCTGTCAACACTTAATCGGAAAAAGTGCACACGGGGCAAAATATGTCTTGCGCGCCGCGCGACTCCGTGCCTATGCTGTGCGAAACGCGCCGGCGCGGCCGGCGCGTTTCGAACTCAATACATACACGATCCAGGAGACAGCCATGCGCATACCCCGTTCACTCAGTTTCGTCGTCATGTTCGCGCTGCTTGCCGGTTGCGGCACGCCGCAGAAGACCCTGCGCCAGGTGCCCAGGGAAAAACGTTCGGGCCTGATGGTGCTCGATTTCAAGAACGCCACGCTCAAAAGCAGGGCCGAGGAGTTCGGCCCCTGGGAGTTCGGCATTCCATCGATGCTGATGACCGACCTGGAGGCCATAGGCCTTTTCACCATCATCAGCCGCGACCAGATGAAGGAGGTCATCAAGGAACAGGAATTTCAGATGAGCGGGATGGTGGACCCCGACAAGGCGGTGAAGCTTGGCCGCATACTGGCCGCGCGCTACATGCTGGCGGGCTCCTTTATGGAAATGAACGGCAGCCTTCGCATGGAGTCGCGCGTCTACTCGGTCGAAACGGGCGCGCAGCTCGGCGCGGCCGCCGTGGCCGGGAAGACCGACGGCTTCTTTGATCTGCAGAAGGAGCTTGTGGTGAAGGTTTCGGCCTATCTCGATACGATGCTGAGCGCCGAGGAGGCCAGGCTCATCGCGAAGAACGTGGAGACCCGCTCGGTCGACGCCTCGCTCAGCAACTACCGCGGCGAGATCGCCGTCATGAAGGCCGAGGATCTCAAGGCGAAGGGGAACGTGGACGAGGCCCAAAAGGCGATTGCCGTAGCCAAAACGAGCTTCCAGAAGGCCATCGCGCTCGACCCGGAATACGAGAAGGCGCGCAAAAACCTCTCGCGCATCTCGCTCGCGGTGCCGGTGACCTTATAGGGTAAGGACACGGGCTCAAATGCTGAGCGGACCTAAGCAACTCATCCCCCCGGCCCCCTTCTCTTCGGCGAAGAGAAGGGGAGTTCCATAATCGAACCCTTGACATCACGTTCCGCGAACACCACCGGGAGGCACCGCATGAGAAAAATCGTCAAAACCATAAAGAGCAGGTCAGTCATCGAGGGCGCCGGCGTGCATCTGCGGCGAGCCTTCGGTTTCGGCGAAACGGAGCTTTTCGATCCCTTTCTGCTAATGGACGACTTCAGATCCGACGAGCCCGACCTCTACCGCAAGGGCTTCCCCTGGCACCCGCATCGCGGCATCGAGACCATCACCTATATGCTTAAAGGCAGCGTGGAGCACGGCGACAGCCTGGGGAACAGCGGCATAATCGCCCCCGGCGACGTGCAGTGGATGACGGCCGGAGGCGGCATCATACACCAGGAGATGCCGAGGGGCGACACCGCGGGCTCCATGCACGGCTTCCAGCTGTGGGCCAACCTTCCCGCTTCGCGTAAGATGATGAAACCGAGCTACCGCGGCATAACGGCCGCCGAGATACCCGAGGTCAGGGCGGAAGGCGGCGCGAGGATAAAGGTCATCTGCGGGACCGTGGGAAAAACGCGCGGGCCGGTTACCGATGTCGTTATCGACCCTGAATACCTCGACGTGTCCGTGCCGTCGAATAGTTCGTTTACGCATCCCGTCAGGCCGGGGCATACGGTGCTCTCCTACGTCATCGGCGGCGCCGGCGTCTTCTGCGGTGATGGCGACGCGTTTTCGTACAACGCCACCGGGGCGAACTATTTCGATTTCGCGAATGACCGGCTGATCGGCAACCACACCCTCATCGTCTACGGCGACGGCGACGCGGTCGGCGTTACGACCGGGGACGAGGGTGTGCGCTTTCTGCTTGTTTCGGGAAAACCCATCCGCGAGAGCGTGGCCTGGCACGGGCCCATCGTGATGAACACCCACGAGGAGCTGCGCCGCGCTTTCGAGGACCTAAACAACGACACCTTCCTCAGATACGAAGGCGACTGAGCGCGACCCGGTACGGCCGTTACAACCCGGCTGCGTGGTGCGTGTACAGGTAGTAGACGTAGCTGATGTATATCGCCAGCAGCAGACCCGCCTCGGGGCGCGTGACCCTTCCGCCTATGAGCGAGATGGGGATGATGAGCACCGAGGTCCCCATCATGACGAGCAGGTCGATCATGTTCACGTCGCCAGTGCCGATGGGAAAGAAGAGAGACGTGGCCCCCAGGATAAACAGGATGTTGAAGATGTTCGAGCCCACCACGTTCCCAAGCGAAACGTCGCCCTCGCCCTTCGCCGCGGCGAGCACCGAGGTGGCGAGCTCGGGGAGGCTTGTGCCAACGGCGACGACCGTGAGGCCGATCACGACGTTGCTCACACCCAGCATGCGCGCCAGCGTCACCGCGCCGCGAATGAAGAGCTCGGAACCGACCACGAGCACAAGGAGTCCCGCGACGATATAGACGATCGACCTGCCCCGGGAGAGCTCGCGCGCGCCCTCCACCGGCTCCTTCTCGACCTCAAGGTCGAGCTCGTCGACCTTCCCCTCCCGCCTTCTATGAATGGCCTGCCGCACCTTGTAGACGACGTAAAAGGTTATTCCCGCGAGCAGCAGCACCCCATCCGTTCTCTTCAGGTCGCCGTCCAGCACCATGAAGCAGAGCAGTCCGCTGACTGCCAGCATGAAGATAATATCGAGGCGCACGGCGCGGATGTTCATGACGATGGGACGAATAAGCGCCGCCGCGCCAAGGATGAGCGCGATGTTGGCGATGTTCGATCCGATGACGTTACCGATGGCGATGTCGGCGTTGCCCATCCTCCCCGCGTTGAAGCTGACCAGCAGCTCCGGGCTCGATGTCCCGAAGGCGACGATGGTGAGCCCCACGATGACCGGGGGAATCCCGAGCCTGAGCGCCAGGGCCACGCTCCCGCGCACCAGCCAGTCCGCGCCGAAGTACAGGGCGGCGATGCCCCCAAGCAACAACGCTATCTCGATAATCGGTTCCATTGATTCCTCCCGCTGCCTCTGTTCTCGCATCACCAGCCGATCGCGGCTCAATGCCGCCGGAGCACAACACTATGCGAGCCGGGTCCGATTCGTCAAGCCGGTATATATCGCCCCCGCCGTTTTTTCGACCTCCGCGATTGTGCCTGAACTTCCATAAAAAAATCTTTCTTTCGCGCGCATCGCGTGCAATAATCGGCCTTGCCGCATAAATACAGTTTTCACCGGGGGCGGATGCCACCGGGCACTCCGCGACCGGTCGGCCAACGGAGCTGCGCATGAAACCACTTCTGTCGTCGAAGACAACGGCCGGCGACCGGCGGGAGGGCTATATTGACCAGGCCCGTTACCGGGATATGACCGTCAGGGTGCTCGCCGTGATGGCCGCTGTCTCCATGGGCTTCTCCGCGCCTGCCGCCGCTGGCTTCCTGTCCTCGCAAGTACCTGCCGGCACACTCATGAGCTGAATACGCCGCCGGGGACGATATCGACGACTCACAAATCGACCTCCGCGAGAAAATCGAGGCGATCCTCACCCTTTATAACAGCAAGCTGAGATACGGCATCGAGGTAAAAAAGATGTTTTCGCCCGGCGGTACGCCGGTCGTCGGGAACCGCAACCGGCTCAACCAGGCATGGATGAACCTCATCAATAACGCCCTCCAGTCCATCGACTACCGCGGAATGCTCACCATATCCGCCGAACGGTCCGGGGAATGGATCATCGTTTCCTTTGCCGACACGGGACCGGGGATCCCCGAGTCGATAAGGGACCGTATTTTCGAACCGTTTTTCACCACGAAAAGGCACGGGGAGGGCATCGGACTGGGCCTCGACATCGCCAGGTCGATCGTGGAGGGCTGCGGCAGGATAGAGCTCGAAAGCTTTCCGGGAAACACGGTTTTCAAAGTCTATCTTCGATCCGCCGAAGACCGGAATCAATAACCACGGCGGGAAAGAGATCGCCACGCCCCGATACGGCCGGGGCTCGCAATGTTAGGCTGTTACCAGAAATTAAATCCACATCCACTATGGACGGGTGTTTATGTGGTTCTTTTTGCTTTACTTGCCGGGGATTATCGGATATCCTCGCCGGAGCGGCTGTATGCCGCAACCGTATTTCAGAAAATGAAGTCCCATGCCGAATGCACACGACAGGGGAACACAATGGATGCAAAGAAAGCCATAATCCGCGTCGGCGACGAAGCGATCATCGTACTGTCGCTCAAACAGGAACTCCAGAGCGGGCTGGGCGACGGGTATGTATACGAGTGCGCCATGAGCGCCGACGAAGTCCGGCGGATCATCGACGAGCTCTGTAACGAGAAGGTATGCGTGGTACCGGCCATCTCGGACTGGCTTATGCCGGGGGTCAAGGGCGATGAGTTCCTGTTCCAGATCAATAAGCAACACCCCGAGATCAAGTCGATCCCGATCACGGGGCAGTCGGACGAGTCGGCGATCGAACAGGTTCTGAACGAGGGCGCCGCCGGCGCGGTGCTCAAAAAGCCCTGGGACACCGAAGACCTCATCAGGGAGGTCCGCGCCTTGTGCGCCGGCTGCACGAACGGCCACGCGGGATGACTTCCCCCACATCCTTCGGCCGATCACATGGAGGTTTGCCGTGAAGGAAAATCCGATTACCCGACGAACCATGCTGAGGCTCGGCGCCGCCGCGGCCGGAAGCGCGGCGCTCGGTTATGCCGGATTCCAAGCGATCGGAAAGCTTGCCGGCGGCGCGGATGCAGCCTTCGCCTCGGCCGGGCCCAAAGCCCTCCCCATGGAAAAGCTCATGACGAACTGGGAATCCTCCATCAGGCGCGATCCGCGCGGGGGGCTCGCGCCGCATTGGTGATCCGAAAGCCCCTCACGAACATCCTCATCAAGCCCGCCGGGCCCGACTGCGGCATGGCCTGCGGCTACTGCTTTTACAGCGGCAAGGGAACGATCTTCCCCGATACGGCCGTACACCGCATGAGCGGGGCCATTCTCGAAGAGAGCATCCGCCAGCTCATGGCCCAGCCGCATGGCGAGGTGTCCGTAAGCTGGCAGGGCGGGGAGCCGACGCTCATGGGGCCGGACTTCTATAAAAAGGCCGCCCAACTGCAGGAGCGCTACGGGCACGGCAAGACGGTGGGGAACGGCATCCAGACGGGCGGTATCCTGATTGACCGGGACTGGGCCCGTTTTTTCAAGGAATATAAATTTCTTGTCGGCCTTTCCATAGACGGGTCCGGGCACGTGCACGACCGCTACCGCCGCACGCGCGCCGGCGGCCCCACCTGGGCGAAGGTGCGCGACGCCGCGCGGCTCATGCTCGACGAGGGCGTCGCAGTAAACGCCCTGTCCGTGGTGAACGACTATTCCGTGCGCTTCCCGGAGGAGACCTATGGCTTCTTAAAGGAGCTCGGGCTCTCGTACATGCAGTTCATCCCGTGCGTCGAGCCCGATCCGGCCGATGGTTCGAGGGCCGCGCCCTTCTCCGTTTCGGGCAAAGAGTTAGGACAATTTCTCATAACGATCTTCGACCTCTGGCGCGCGGACTTCATCGACGGCGCGCCGACCACCTCGGTGCGCTTTTTCGAGTCCCTGCTCTTCGGCTACGCGGGAATGCCGCCGTCGGAGTGCACGCTTATGGGCGAATGCGGCCCCTACCTCGTCGTGGAGCACAACGGCGACGTGTACTCCTGCGACTTCTTTGTGGAGCCCAAATGGCGCCTGGGAAACGTGATGAAAGGCCGCCTGGCGGATATGTTGAACTCGCCCGCCCAGGACGAGTTCGCCCGGCAAAAGGCCGCACTTCCGGACCGGTGCGCACAGTGTCGCTGGCTCGAGCGTTGCCGCGGCGGCTGTCCCAAGGACCGTCTGCGCGACGCGCGCGACGGCGGCCTCAATCATTTCTGCGAGGCCCTTTCGGCTTTTTTCGACCACGCGGACGCGGAATTAGCGCGGCTCGTCGCCGAATGGAGTCTGAAACAGGAGGCGCTCGAGCTCACGCGACGCGCGGCCGCGGCGGGAGCTATAGGCCGAAACGATCCCTGCCCGTGCGGCAGCGGACGGAAATACAAGAAATGCTGCGGGCGCGCGCCGTCGCCCCTCGCCTGATATATGGAGAACGCCGTCATGATCGATCAGAACGCACTCATCATGTTCGTAGCCGCCTCGACCGCGCTCGCCTTCGCGCCGGGCCCGGACAACATCTTCGTGCTCGCCCAGTCCATAACAATGGGAAGAACGGCCGGCTTCATCATCACGCTGGGTCTCTGCACGGGGCTCGTCGTCCACACAACGACCGTGGCGCTGGGCGTGGCGGCGATCTTTCAGACCTCGATCGCGGCGTTTACGGCTCTCAAGTACATCGGCGCCGCCTACCTGCTGTACCTGGCATGGAAGGCCTTCACGGCGCGGGTAAGCGGCATCCGGCCCGACGGGGAGCCACGCCTGTCGCGCGCGTCGCTCTATCGCAGGGGAATCATCATGAATGTAACCAATCCCAAGGTGTCGCTCTTCTTCATGGCCTTCCTGCCCCCGTTCGCCGATCCGGCAAACGGGTCGATCACCGTCCAGTTGATTCTTCTCGGATTCGTGTTTATACTGGTAACGCTCCTGGTATTCGGTTTTATAAGCCAGATCGCCGGCGCAATCGGCCGCAGACTGGCCCGGTCGGGCCGCTGGGAAGGGGCGCTGAATAAAATCGCCGGCACGGTGTTCGCGCTCCTGGCGGTGAAGCTCGTGCTTACCGGTCAGAAATAGCGCGTGCGGTGTCAAGGCGCACACGATTGACGGAGCGTATTAAGGATGACACACCGGTTCGACCCTAAAAACATACAGCGTCTCGACAGCCCCGAGCGCAGGGAACTGCTCCCGCCCTCTCGCATTCTCGACAATATGGGTCTCGGACCGGGCCAGAGCTTCCTCGACATCGGCGCGGGTGCGGGCTACTTCTCCTTCCCGGCGCTCGAAATCGTCGGCGAGAGCGGACGTGTCATCGCCGTGGACGTTTCGGCCGAGATGCTCGACGAAATGAAGCGGCGCGCGGGCGCCGCCGCGCACAACATCGAGTACCTTCTCTGTGATTCGGCCGCACTTCTCCTCCCCGATGGGTCGGTCGACACGGCGCTCATGGCGCTGCTGCTGCACGAGGTCGAAGAACGTGCCGGCCAGCTCGCGGAGGTCGGGCGCGTTTTGAAGAAAGGGGGAAGGCTCGCCGTCATCGAATGGAAGATGAAGGAGCCTCCCCCCGGCCCGCCGCGGGCCGAGCGCATCGCGCCGGAGGAAACTGTCGATCTTTGCGCCGGGACCGGCCTCACGCTCGTGAGGCGCGAAGAGCTGAACGCGCATCACTACCTCGTGCTCTGCGAAAAGCGCTGAGGGGCGGACGGCGGTAACAGGCACTATTCATAACGCAGGATAAGCGCCACGTCGCCGAACATCTCCAGGCCACCGTTTGATCCCTTGTAGTTAAAATGGAGATCGTTATCGGTTGAATAGTTGACTTCCACGAAGTTGTTCCTCGCTCCCGTGGAGAGCCCGAGCGAGATCCTTTCGGAAAGGTGTGCGTTGAGGCCGAGTATCGCGCCTATGCTCGCGAAGGTCTCGATGTATTTCATGCCCAATTTTCCCGCATAGGAGTACGATCCCCTGGCGTTACCCAGTCCGAGCTGCGGGCCGAGCCACAGGCGCATCGAATCGGTGCGGACCAGGCCGAAACCGAAGGAATGATACATGTGGTATTCGGTCAGGCCGATGGATTTACTGTACTGCGTACCATCGATCGAAAGGCTGCCGGTTGCGATTCCAAGCTGAAGCCGGTAATTGAACAATTTGTCCTTTGCCACGGCCGTGTCGATCAACAGGCCGAATCCGAAGAGGCTCCGCTCGGCATCCGCATCCTCCTCCCAGCCCAGCAGCATAGGATCAGGATCGAGATAATCACTGTTGAGCTCGGCTGACGCCGTTTTATATTGCCCGTATATCCCGAAGCTGAGCGCAGAGGCGCTTCGCGCAAACATACCGGTGAAAAAAATAACCGTGAACAGGAAAACTGGAAAACCCGACGTTTTCTTCATAGTCACATCCTCCGGAAAATGAACA
Organism: Spirochaetota bacterium; assembly: GCA_035477215.1. NCBI lineage: Bacteria > Pseudomonadati > Spirochaetota > Spirochaetota bacterium. Next base: position 9,215 of record DATIKU010000056.1, read on the forward strand.
TACCCCGATGGACAGGGGTGAGCATACATGAAGGCGCGGGCCCCGGCCTGCGGCCGGGGTCCGCCGGATATCCCGTCAGAAAGCGAGACCCAGGCCGACATACAGGCTGACGCCGCTCAATCCGGCCGTAAGCGCCGAACCGTCCTCGTTGACAAGCCAGACGCCGTTCTTTTCGAATTTATCGAACTCGACGTATCTGCCCATCAGGCCACCGTAAATAATGGCCGAACCGGACAGCACATGGTTGTATTCAATCTTCGCATGATACCCGATCGCGGTATTCTTTAACGTCATTGAATCGCCGAAATCGGGAGGAATCGAAACCTTGTCCTCTATCTCCATTTTCAGTGTTGCCATGTAGTACCCGGCCCCCGCGCCGAACACCAGGTAACCCGAGTCGCTCACCGCTTTCCGGTAATAGAGGGTACCGGTGACCGGGATCACGTTGAGCGTCAACGTGCACGTGGCGGAGTCCGCCCACGACTTCGATTCCACTTTCGATTCGGCGCGTGTCGTATAAAATCCCCCGGACGCGCCCAGACCGACGGACCCAAGGAACAACCTGGGCTCGAGTTCCGCACCGAGGGCCACGTTCGCCGAAGAATCATCGGATTTGAACGAATTCGATCCCACGACGCCATTAAGATCATCCGCCAGTTCACCACCCAGCCATTTGGTCCAGTCCGACATGTCCGGATTATGCGCGTAGCCTATTCCGAACTGACCGAGTATCTGGAAACTGGTCCCCTCGGTGTTTTCTTCGGCGAAGGAAACCGACGAAACGAGCACGACCGAAAGCACGAACGACAGAAAAGCGTACCGCATTTTCATTATTATTCTCCTGTTAAAAATTGTTCGAGCCGTCGCACAGTCCGGAAGCGGCAATTTCACCCATCTCCGGCGATAACTGGCATTTACCGTTCAGGTTATGCGATACTCTTATTTTATCGAAGCGGGAATCCCGCCATCGATACTCGCAACCTGCCATGCCTGCGCTCCCAGCCGCGCCATACGAAGACGACGGATCCGGATGCGAAGGCCCGCATAATAAAAACGAATGGGAGAGCTGTTTTGTTAAAATTTTTTTGTATCCGGTGAAAAAATTCGCATTTTACGCAGTTTCCACGCCTGACACACCCCCCCCTCCGTCCGGACCAATCGCCTGATTTGGGGCCTGATGAACAAGCGTCCATGCACATATCGGGACCGTTTTTTAACCCGGTTCGTGAATCGGCCGGCATGCTTGACAATCAGCGCAATTATCTATATATTTAGTCGATTCGCGACCGGGAGTTGGAACGCTCCCCGCCCCCGGCGGCGAATCCGAATCCGTTACCAGGGGAACAGCAATGAAAAAATATCCAGCGCTCTTACTCGTGCTCGCGGTAGCGGCGGCATTGCCATTGGACGCCGAGATCATGAAGGGACCGGAGGGGTATATCGACGAGGGGAATATGCCCATAATCGAGGATACGCCGACGATCGAGAACATTCCGGTGGTGGACGCGAAAACCGACCGCGCCGCGCGCAACGCGGCGCCATCCACAAGCGGTACCCTTATCATGAAATATTTCAAGGACGACAATACCTTTGTCATCATCTGCAAGGGGTATCCGAAACCCGGCGTTGAAAGCGGCGAGGCCCGGGGCACCGCGCGCGAGGCCGCTCTCATCAACGCACAGGTGCTTGCGGGTGAGGTTTTCAAATCCGGGATAAACGTCATAACCGCCGGCTCGCCGGAGCGTTACATCGACGGCAAGGGCTACGCAATGATTTATTATATCGTGCGGCACCCGGGACTGAGGAAGTACGCGAAGTAAGCCCCGTCGCAACGACGGCGGGGCCGTCGCTCTCGGTTTTTCCGGCCAGTAGATAAAGTCGGTATACCGCCAGAATCCCGTACGGAATCTCTCCGTTCAGGCGCTCGAAGACCGGCTTGAGGTATTCCGCGCCGAGCTCTTCGAAGGCACCCATAACGGACTTGCCGCGTTCCTCATCGAGAGCGAGCATGGGCGTGGTACCGTAGCTTCGCAGCGAATTTCCCTCGCGAGATAACTGAAAAGGTTGCTCAGGATTGTCCGCGTCTTCACCCCGTATTCCCCGCTCGGGACTCCGATACGCGCGCGGCCCGAACGGCCGCTGCCCGACAAAAGGTGGTTGCACTTTGCGGCCCCACGTGCATAGACTTGCATGGAAGGAATTTCAAGGGCGGCGGGCAACCCGGGCGGCGACACCCAAAAAAACACCGGACGGCTGTTTTATGGTTGTCGCATTTTACCGCTTATATAAAATTTACATGATCGAAAAAGCGGCTTTGCGTAGTTGGTAATCGTTCGATTCCCCCGCCGCTGGAGGGGAACCCGGCACTTCGGGGATTGACGCAATTCATATCACCGGCCACAGACGGACGAAACCGGCGCCGTCCCGCGGCATACATGATCACACACCAGAGGGAGGAGCATCATGCTTAAAAAGAGGATCGAGGACGATATCTATATTCTGACCATCGGCAACGGCAAGACCAATTCACTTACCGCCGAGTTCTACACCGAGCTTCGGGAGATACTGAACGAGGTCAACAACAACCCGTCGCCCAAGGGGATCATTTTCACCGGCGAGGGGCGTTTCTTTTCATCGGGATTCGATCTGCCCATGTTTCTTTCGTTTAAAAATTCGAAGGAAGTCGCGAATTTTTTCACCTCGCTCGAGGAGCCGGTGCTGGTCGACCTGTTCATGTGCAAAAAGCCCGTCATCGCCGCGCTCAACGGCCACACCGTCGCCGGCGGGCTCATCATCGCCATGGCATGCGACTACCGCATCGCCACGCCGAACCCGAAAGCGAAATACGGAATGAGCGAAATCAAGATCGGCCTGCCGCTCTCCGTGGCCCAGGGCGAGATCGTCCGCTTCGGCATGTCCAACGACAAAAACTACCGCGACCTGGTATACTTCGGCAGCATGATGGACATCAACCAGGCGCGCGAGAAGAACATCGTCGACGAGGTCGTCGAGGAGGCCGAGCTCATCAACCGCGCCAAGCAGCTGGTTTCGCTGTTTATCGACAATCCCGGCCGCGCGTTCACGCCCATCAAAAACCTCTACCGCAGGCCGCTCGCGGAGCGGATGCAAAAGGGCATCGCCGAACTCGACTGGGAAGAGAGCCTCGGCTGCTTCTTCAAGGAGGACGTGCGGGCCACCCTGGAGTTTGTGCAGGCGAGCATGGCGAAGTAGGTAAATACCCGATCAATGGACATCAGGAAGGCGGGATGGCGTCTGTTTTCGATCCGGCAGGACGAATTCGGCTACGCCGTCCCGCTTTTCGCGCTCTACCTGCTCTCCGGTTGTTTCTACGCGACCGGCCAGATATTCACCGAAACGATCTTTCTCAAAACCTACGGTGCGCCGGGACTCTCGCGCTTCTTCGTTTATAACGGCATCGCGCTCATCGCGGGCGGGCTGATGTACAACCTCTTTCTTCTGAAAGTCTCGCTGCGCCGCGGCTACCTCGTTCTCATCGTGCTCTTTACCGGGCTCATCACGGCGGCCCTGCTCGAGCGCTTCCGCGGAGAGAAATGGCTGCCGTTCGCGCTGTACATGGGGAACTACCTGTTCACCTTTTTCCTGGACATGCATTTCTTCAACTTCATCTTCCGCTACCTTTCGCTTCGAAACTCGCGCCGCATCATCCCGTTCCTCATGGGGGGGGGGAAGCTCGGCGGGATCCTCGCCGGGGGTCTCATCTTCGGCCTGCTTTCCGACGATGTAGCGCAACTCGGCATCATCCTGTGGGCCTCGTGCGGCGCGCTGATGCTTGTGCCGCTCCTGGCCCTCCGGCCGCCCGCCGGAGGCGGCGGCCCGGAGGGCCGACGGGAGAGCGAACTCCTGCCCGACATGCGCATCGTTGAAAAGCTCGTACGCAAGGTGCGCGTCGCGCTCCGCTTTCCGCTTTTCGCCTGGTCCATACTGGCGGTCTTCGCGATGTCCATCGCCAACCAGATCGCCGAGTTTTATTTCGCCGGTATATTCAACAGGGTTTTCACCACCGGAAGGGAGCTCGCGGCCTTCCTGAGCGCCTATACCGTCGGCTCGGACCTGCTGACCCTTGGCCTCCAGCTGTTCGTCGTATCGCGCGTCATCCGGGGCGCCGGGGTGGGAAGGGTTAACTCCGTATATCCCGCGTCCTTCCTCGGACTGGTCCTTCTTGCCGCCGCCTGGCCCGGACTGGCCGCGGGCATCATGCTGCGTTTCTTCCGCAAGAACCTGAGCATCCTCTTCCGCATGCCCGCGTTTAACATCATCATGGCGGCCTCCCCGTCCGAACGAATGGCCGAGGTCAAATCCTTCATCACCGGCATCATAAGCCCGCTGGGAATGATCGCCGGCGGCGGCTGTATCCTCCTCATCCACGATTATCTTGCCCCCGGCGCGGGCTACGCGCTGGGTGCGGGCGTCGGGGCGGTCTACCTCGGCGTTACGCTGTTTCAGAACCGGGCGTATCTTTCCTCGCTCAGAAAACGTCTCTCGATAGGCTCGGCGTACGCAAACGCGTCTGCGCTGATGCCCCAGGACGGACTGCCGCCGCACGGCGACGACGCCGGAAGGGTCTTCATCGCCGAGGCCTTCTTTAACGAGAACCCGTCGGTCGAGCGCGCCGCCGATCTCGCCCCGTTGTACGACGGGCTTTCACGGGAAACGAAAGAGGGCATGCTCGATCTTTTCTCGTCGACACGCACCGAGCCGTTCGAGGCGGTCATACACCGTGCGCTCGGCGACGGCGAGCCATCGGTGCGGATACGGGCGCTCGGGCTCATCGCCGGGAGGCCCCTGGCGGAGCGGAGGAGGCTCATCGACACCCATTTAAGACCTTCGCTCGAAGGAGAGTGGCGCGCCGCCATGCTGATCCTTGCCGGTGAAGGGCCCGTAGCGGCCACCGGCCTTGACCCCGACAGCTTCGCCCTCCAGAGCCTGCACGAAATCGGCGCCATGGTGCGCGCGCGGGAGTGCGACCCGGTCGAGTTCCTGGCCCTGTGCCGGGTGCTTCACCCGGGATATTATCTCGACCGCCTGGTCGACCTTGCGGTCGAGACGCGCCAGATCGCGCTCTTCGACGCGATCATCCCGCACGCCGACAGCCTGACCAGATCGAAGGCGCGCAGGGTGATGTACGCCTTCCGCGACGCCACCCCCGGAAGGCTTGCCGACTTCTTCTCTATGGCCGACGCCCTCTCCGAAATGGACCGCGCCTCGCTCCTCGACCTGAGACCCGCCCTTTCGGCTGCCCACATAACTCTCCTCTTCCAGCCCGATGAAAAGGTCCGCTCGACGGTCTTTCGCCGCCTGGCAAGCCGCAAAAGCTTCAGCCAGAAATACAACTATCTCAATTACCTGGTCAGCATAGGGGTGCCTGCCGTGAAGGAGATGGAGTCCTTTCTCGACTACGAGATCGACACCATTGTACGCCTGAAGCGGCTGCGCTCCTCGATAGAAGGGGCACCCGAAAACGATACCGCGGGGACCCTGCTCGAATTCATAAACATGACGCTCACGGACACCGTCGAGCTCCACAAGCACCTCATGCTCAAGGCGCTCGGCGCCATCACGGGGGCCGATCTTGACAGGTTGTACGAATCGAGCCTGCTGCTTCGCGACAGAGAGCTCGACGAGTATCTTCTGGAATATATCGACGCATCGGGAAAGGCCGGAAAGCGCGCGCTCGCCGTCCTCGAGGACGCCGGACGGTCCGCGGACACGAGCGGCGCGAAGACCGGCCACACGACGGCCGAGATGCTCTGGGCCGTCTCCGAAAAGAACAGGCAGTTTCTTCCTGAAATACGCGACGCCATGCGACATTGCGCGACCGTGCTTTCGCGCGGCGAAGCGCAGAATGCAGAATCGACACGGGAGGCTGAAATGGACTCTCTCATAGAAAAAATAGTGTTTCTGAAAAAGAACGTTTTATTCCGCGATCTCAAGGTCAACGAGCTCATCCGTATCGCGGCCATCACCAGGGAGATCGATCTCGCCGCGGACCGCACCGTTATTGCCGAGGGCGATATGGGCGACGAACTGTTTATGGTGTACGAGGGCGAGGTGCTGGTCCACACGGGCGGCAGGACGCTCGACCGGCTGGGCGCCGGCGATTGCCTTGGCGAGCTCTCGATCATCGATCGCGAGCCTCGCAGCGCGAGTGCCGTAACCACGAAGCCCTCGCGTTTGCTCGCCATTCGCCGCGAGGATTTTCTGTTGACACTGAAGGAAAATCCATCCATATCGATAAGCGTGATGCAGGTTATCACGCGGCGACTGCGGAAGATGATAGCGTCATAATCCGACCTCGAAGGCGGCTTCATGGCAGTGCTCGGAGGGAAGGGCGTCCGGACCCACGGCGCGCTAAGATCTGCGATGTGCGCACTTTCCCTTGCGTGCGCCCTCACCGTCGTCGCCCTTGCGCTCCGCGGAGAAAACGCCCGACTCTTCGGCGAGGAGCCCCTTAAAGAGAAACCCGCCGCAGACACTTCCCCGGACAAGCCCCCTGCCGCAAAGAAAAGGGCCGTTAGAAAAATCGTCGACACCATATCGACGGGCGAGCTGTACAAACAGCGGGAAAAGCAGGAGAAGCGCCGGGTCGAATCCGGTCCCGGGCGCGACCACGAGGACCTTTCCTCCATGCACAAGAGCGCGAGCGAGGAGATCGAATCCATCATCGTCTTCCTGGGCGAGATTCCGGCCACCGGCGGCAGAAAGGCGCTGTACGCCCCGGTCTTCCTCTCGGAGAGCAAGGGCATTTTCGGCACGGGTACGGATTTCTCGCTTAGATGGGTCGGCTACAAGCTCTCGACGCGCTTCACTCAGAAGCGGTTTCCGTGGGACAACACGACGCTCAGCGAAACGCTGGTGGGCTCCTTCCTGTACGCGTCGGGCACCAACATCGGCTTTCAGGGAAATGCCGTCGTTGAGGAACGGCGCTTCTACACGAACTACACCTCGCAGATCGTCACGTTGAAGGTCGGCCTTCCGTTCAGGGCCTACGCGGGCTTCACGCTCGATTCGCGGCAGTATTTCTTCGTGCGGCGCAATGCACCTGAAGATTTCATCATGCCGAACGACCACATTAACCTATTTCCCCGCATCGACCTGGGAATCGAGCGCCTCACCGAAAAGGGGATCGACCAGATCAAACAGGGCTTCAGCCTCGAGTCATGGGCCGGGTACGGCATCCGGAACAAATGGGAGAGATGGGGAGAGGAACCCATCCTTGAAGATACGACCTGCGCGCGCACCTTCGCAATCTACTCCTGCGAGTTCACCGCGGGGGCGCTCTTTCTGAGAACTCACAACCTGGTATTCAGGGCGCATTATAAAGGAGGCATCGACAACGATTTCCTCACGCGCCCCCGCTTCGGCGGCACCATTGACAACGCCAACCTCGACGTAGTCCACGGTTTCACCGTGGACAATTTCCGGGTGGAGAGCTTCGGCCTGGTAAATCTGAAATATGCTTTCGACGCGGCCTCCCGCCTGCGGATCAACGTCTTCCTCGATTATGCGCGCATCTTCGACCCGGACCCCGAACACGTGGCCGGCTCGGGCTACGGCGTTAGAATTCTCGCCGTCGGCGGCCTTCCGGTATGGATCACCCACGGCATCGGGCGGCGGGAATTCCCCGGAAACGCTCGATGGGAACACGTCGTCATGGTCATGACCGCCGCCGGCTGGTAAAAAAAAGCTTGACTGAGCGCGCTTTCGCCGCAGAGCATAATGTCATATATCGGTTGATCATCAATGGACTAATTGCGAACCGCGGATTGCGATGATTTTCCAGGTTTTGCATCGGCTCCATAGTATCATGAAAACAGAGGCGGTCGCGCTCATGAAGGTAATAGAAGGTAAACTCGACGCGTCGGGACTCGGGTTCGGCATCGTCGTATCGCGGTTCAACGAATTCATCACCCAGAAGCTTTTGGGTGGCGCAATTGACTGCCTTAAAAGAAACAACGCCGACGAAAACAACATAACCGTGCTGTGGGTACCCGGATCGTTCGAGATTCCGGCGGCGGCCAAACGCCTGGTCGATACGGGTTCCTTTGACGCGGTGATCTGCCTTGGCGCGGTTATACGCGGCGCCACGCCGCATTTCGATTTCGTCGCCTCGGAGGTATCCAAGGGCGTGGCCCAGATATCCCTCGCGGCCTCCATACCCGTCGTCTTCGGCGTACTCACCACGGACAGTATCGAGCAGGCCATCGAGCGCGCCGGGTCGAAATCCGGCAACAAGGGTTTCGACGCCGCGCTTTCGGCGATCGAGATGGCCAATATCTTCAAACAGATCCGATAAATGGGACACCGGCGGAAATCCCGGGAATATGCGCTCCAGGGACTTTATATGTTCGAAACGGTGCATACAACTCCCGACGAGCTCGCCACGCTCGGATGGGTGGATAAGGACATATCCGAGGACATCCGCCAGTTCGCCCTCTCGCTGATCGACGGATCTTTACGGAACATGGACGAGATCGATGACCTCATAAAGACCTATTCCAAAAACTGGAAGTTCGAACGCCTGAGCGCAGTCGACAAGTCCATTCTGAGGCTTTCCATTTTCGCGCTGCTTCACCTCCCGGACATTCCGTCGGCGGTCACGATCAATGAGGGCATCGAGCTCGGGAAGATCTACGGCGGCGAGAGCTCCGGACAGTTTATAAACGGCATACTCGACGCCATACATAAATATGAACTGAATAGGGAGGAAACAGCGGAGAGTGAGCCCGATAACAAAAAATAGGTTTTCCATTTCCTCCGGCGACGAGACGGACGACGCCCCGGGCGAAATAAAACGAAACAGGCTCAGCCTGGCCGAGTCCCTCAAAAGCCGGAAATACCTCCCGGTGGCGGTCATATCGGGAATCGCCGTGCTGGCCGTCTCCGCCATCCTTCTGCTCACCGCCTACTACAAGAAACCGTCGCTGTTCACTCCATCCGATAAAACGGCGGGCGAGTCCATCTACTCGGACACCGACAAAAAGGAGCTCCCCGCAGGCGCGGTCGAGAACATCCATCTCAAAAGGGGCATCGAAAGCTATCACAAGGGATATTTCAACGACGCGCTGGCCGAGTTCGCCGAGGTGGTCGAGTCCGGTGCCTCCAACGAGGAAAAGGCCATGGCGCTCACCTATGCGGGCATCATCCACGATGACAAGGGCGATTTCAACAAAGCGATAGAAAGCTACAACCGGGCCCTGACCTACGACCGTAAAAATCCGGTGATCTACCGGAACATCGCCCTGGCCTACCGGCGCAAGAAAGACTACGACAAGGCGGCGGAGTTCGCCGAAAAGGCGGTCGACACCGACTCGGGCAATATTCACAACAGGGTGCTGCGCGGCAACATCTACTTCGAACAGGGCCGCTATGCCGACGCCGCGCGCGAATACGAGGCCGCGCTCGAAACCTCACCCGAGGACCCGCCCGCGCTCTATAACCTGGCCATCGCCCTCCTCAAAAAAGGCGACGAGGTCTCCGCAATCGAATATCTCAAGCGCGCCGGCGCCGCCGATAAAATCGGACAGGTCGCCTCGCGCGCGTACGGACGGCTCGGCGTTCTCTTCACCGAGAGGCGCGACTATCCACAGGCCGAAAAATTCCTGGTGCTCGCCGTCTCCATCGCCCCTCGCGACGCCGTCAATCATTACAACCTGGGAATAGTCTATTCCCGGCAGAACAAAAACGAAAAGGCACTGGAGGCCTTCGTCAAGGCCGGCGAGCTCGGCCACGGCGACGTGGCGATGCTCGAGAGCCTGGGCGAGGCCTATTACTCGCTGAAAGACTACGACCGCAGCCTCGAGACCTACAACCGCCTGCTCGGCACCTCGAAGCGAAACGCGCGAGTTCTTTCACGCATCGCCGAAATATATTACGACAAGGGCGACCTGGACCGGGCCTACGAGTTCTATCACAGGATTACCACCTACGAACCGGCCTCGGAAAACGCGCGCGTGGCCTATCTCAACATGGGCAACATCCTCGACGACGCCCAGCGCTTCGAGGAATCGATCCAGGCATACGAGAAGGCGCTGGCCATAAGCCCCAAGGACGATTCCGCGCTCTACAACCTGGGGATCGCCTACAAGCACGCCGGCAAACCCCAGCTCGCGATTGAATCGTGGAAGAAGGCCGCCGAGCTCAATCCGGACAATCCCCAGCCATTGCTTGCGCTCGCGGACTTTTACTACGAGAACAACCACTACGACATGGCCATGGACGAATACCAGCGCATACTGCGGCGCTGGCCGAACATCCAGGAGGGCCACTTCAGCCTGGCCACGATCTATTACAAAAAAAACCTGCTCGATTACGCCCGCGAGGAATACAAGCGCGTCATCGAAATCAACGAAAAGTCCGACCTCGCGCGTCGCGCTTACGTTAACCTGGGAATCCTCGCCTCGAAGATCGAGAAGCCGAGCGACGACTCCATGCGAAATGCCGTCGGCTACGTGCAGAAGGCGCTGCTCCTGAAGCCCGGCGACGCGGAGGCGCTTTTTTCACTTGGGCTTCTGTACGCGAAGAAGGAGATGCACGACAAGGCCATCGATATCTTCTACCAGGCCGTCCGCGCGACGAACGATCCGAAGGTGATCGCCGAATCGTACAACAACATAGGCAAGTGCTACTTCAAAAAGGGTATGTATAAAAAGGCCCTGCAGTCCTTCACCAGGGGCATCGAGGAGGATCCCGTCAACGAGGAGCTCCGCATGAACCGCAAGGTGGCGATGCAGGCCTACGAGGAAGAGCTGGCGCGAAGGTGAGGGCGATGAAGGGGCCGCACCGGGCATATCTTGAGGAGATGGAGGAATCGTTGCTCGCGCCGTGGGCCGCGCGCTCCGGCCGCTCCCGCGGCCGGCAGTACCCGGAGCCTTCGCACTCCTATCGCACGGAGTTTCAGCGCGACCGCGAACGCATCATCCACTCCCGCGCGTTCAGAAGGCTTGAATACAAGACGCAGGTGTTCGTCAACCACGAGGGCGACCATTACCGCACCCGTCTCACGCACACCATCGAGGTGGCGCAAATCGCGCGGTCCATCGCGCGGGCGCTCAGGCTCAACGAGGACCTGGCCGAGGCGGTCGCGCTCGCCCACGATCTCGGGCACACGCCCTTCGGCCATTCGGGCGAACGCGCCCTCAACGATCTCATGGCCGATTCGGGCGGGTTCGAGCACAACCGGCAGAGCCTTCGCGTGGTCGAGAAGCTCGAGGAGCGCTACGGCGACTTCCCGGGGCTCAACCTGACCTGGGAGACGCGGGAGGGCATCATCAAGCACTCATCCTCTTACGACCACCCCGAGGCATCGGACTACGCGCCCGCCGAACAGCCGTCCCTCGAGGCGCAGATCATCGATCATGCCGACGAAATCGCCTACAACAACCACGACATTGACGACGGTCTCACGTCCCGGCTGCTTGACCTCGACGAGGTGCGGCGGCTTTCAGTATGGAAAATCGCCGTGACGAGGCGCGGCGGCGACGCGGCGCTGCCCGGTGGACGGAAGCTCCTGGTGAGCGCCGTTATACGGACGATAATAGACCTCCTGGTGTCCGACCTCATCGACACCACGCGCTCCGCCGTCGCGCGCATGGGGATACAGAGCTATGAGGATGTACGGACGGCATCATGCAAGACCGTCGCGTTCAGCGCTGAGATCGACGAGGCCAACCGGGAGCTCAAGGAATTTCTCAGGAAATACCTGTACCGGCACTACAGGGTGGTCAGGATGAGCATAAAGGCGCAGAAGGTGATCAACGATCTGTTCACCCTGTATTACGAGCACCCGAATGCGCTTCCGGAGAGCTATTTCAACCGCATCGAGAGCGACGGGATTCGACAGACCATTTCCGATTACATTGCGGGCATGACCGACCGTTACGCGCTCGAGGAACACCAGAAACTTACGGACCCGATGATCCGCGTGTAGGGACGTCGCCGGACCACGCGCCTCCTCGCCCGTTATACCAATACTGCAGAGGTCAGACCCGAGAGGCGCCATGCCCGATGAGTACGCCGAGATACCGGACTACATACGCGAGCTCTTCGACACCGGCGAACTCGCGGAGATACGCATAGACGCCGAGGGCAACTGGCTGCACGCCGGCGAACCCTTTCAGAACCAGCGTATCGTTGATTTTTTCAACCGGTCCGTCGACGTGACGGCGGACGGCGTATATGTAATTCATTACGGGCCCTTCGTGCACCCGATCGTCGTCGAAGATGCCCCCGTGTTCATCACCGGCGTGAGAATAGAGGGCTTCGGCGACTTCGAACGCATATTCGTAATGCCGACCACCGGCGTCGAGGAGGAGCTCGACATCCGCACACTCGGATTCCGCCGCTCGGGCGGCCTGTATTGCCGGGTAAAAGAAGGCAGGCTTCAGGCCAAATTCAGGAGATCGCCGTCCTTTCAGATCCTCGACCGGCTCGAGGAAAGCGATGACACCTTTTACATCACGCTGTGCGGGCAGCGGATCGTGCTCACTGAAAAAGTGGAGGCCCTCGACCAGGAATGAAAAAGTACACGCTTCTTTTGATCGCGCTTTCGCTTGCGGGCGCCGTTATTTCGGGGGTAATGGTCGCCGGCCATTATAATCCCGGCATCCAGGAACGCCTCATCGCCTGCGGCGACGCGCTGGACAATCCCTGCCGGGCGCTCGGGCTTTCTGGCTACGCCGAGATTCTGGGCGCGCCAATCGCGCTCTTCGGTCTCTTCTACTACCTTTTCATGCTGTTCACGCTCCTCGCGGCCGATTACGCCGGAGGGCGTTATTACGGTGACGCTATCTGTGTGCTTCTGCCGCTTGCGCTCCTCTCACTCGCCGCGAACATGGTCCTCGCGGCGCTCCTTGTGCGACTCGACCTTTTCTGCACGCTCTGCGTCTCCACCTACGCGGTCAACCTGCTATCCGCCGTCGCGCTGTACCTGTTGTGGCGCGAAACGGACCGCGGGGAAAAACAGGGAATGCGGGAGTCGTATCGGAAACTGTTCAGAATGCCGTCAACGAACGACGGCAGGGCCGTGTTTTCCATTTACCTGCTGTTCACCTTTTTTCTTTTCATCGCCGTATTCTCCGCCGGCGGACTGATTAAATCGAAAGCGCCCGGCACACGGATACCGAGAAGCGAGATTGCCGAGCACGTCAATGCCTTTTACTCGACGGTTCCCGAAACGGCAGAACTTCCCGAAAGCGCTCTAACGCTTGGCGAAGGCGGTCTTACAATCTCGGTATTTACCGATTTTCTGTGCGGGGCCTGTTACCAGTTCTACGAGGTGGAAAAAGACCTCTTCGCCCGCTATCGCGGCCGTATCCGCGTGGCCTATTACCACTACCCGCTCGACCGTTCCTGCAACCCAAACGTCAGATCGAGCCGTTACCCGGGCTCCTGTGCCGCATCGCGCGCCATGATCGCCGCGTCACAGATGGGAATATTCCGGGAGTACTTTCTCGCGCACTTCGGAAACTTCGAGCGCGTTAAACGCGGTTTCTCGCCGGATGCCGCGACCGCCACGGCCGCGGGGCTTGCCGATAGCGACGAATTCACCGGGACGATGAACTCGCGAAAAACGGACGAGCTGCTCGCCCGGGACCTCGAACTTGCACGGAGACTCGGAATACACGCGACACCGACCATCATCATCGGGGGAAGAAGGCTTGAAGGGGTGCCGCCTGCGGAGATACTGTTTGGCATAATCGACCGGGAGTTTCGTTCGGGCAAAGGGACGGGGGCGAAGCCCCGGTAAAATACGGCTAAAGCATGTCGAAGGGGTCCACGTCAATTTCCAGATAGACTCCGCGCGGAAGCCGCTCCGAACTCGCCTTTCGCAGGGCCGGCCGTATTGACTCCATGTCGCGCGCCTTGATGATTGCGTGATGGCGATGGTTCCCGCCGATTCTGGCAAGCGGCGCTTTCGCCGGGCCGAGGACCGTCGTGTTCTCGACCCCCTTCAGCCCCGCGCGGAGCACCTCCGTTACCCGGGCCATGGCGCCCTCGACGGCGTCCTCGTCGGGGCCCCTGGCCAGAAGCCGCGTTATGCGCGAAAAAGGAGGATATCCAAGGGCCCGGCGTACGGAGAGTTCGTGCCGGTAAAAACCGTAATAATCGTGGTTCTTTAAAAAGCCGAACACATAGTGGTTCTCGTCAAGGGTCTGGATTATCACCTTCCCCGGGACATCCCCCCGCCCACCGCGCCCCGCCACCTGGAGGAGGAGCGAAAAAACGCGCTCAGAGGCCCGGAAATCGGGAAAGTTGAGCCCTATGTCGGCCAGGATCACCCCGACCACCGCGACATTATGAAAATCGAAACCCTTGGCGACCATCTGCGTGCCGAGCAGTATGTCGATTTCTCCCGCGCGCATTTTCTCGATCAGGTCGAAGATGGCGTCCTTCTTTCGCGAGCTATCCTGGTCGAGCCTGAAGATGCGGCTTCCCCGGAAAGTATTGGCGATGATCTCCTCCAGGCGCTGGGTGCCCGAGCCCACCTTCTCGAGCCTTTCCGCCCCGCAGGCGGGACAGGCTTCGGGCAGGCGGCGCTGGTATCCGCAGTAATGGCAGAGCATGTTTCCGTCGCTGTGGAAATTGAGGCTGATGCTGCACTGCGGGCATTCAAGCACCGCGGAGCACTCGCCGCACACGACATACGGCGCGAAGCCGCGCCGGTTCAGCAGGTATATGGCCTGCAGCCCGCCGTCGATCGCGCGTTTGGTGTGGAGCTTGAGCGCGGTCGAGAGCATCGCCTCGGGCCTCGCTGACGGAAGGCGGACAATCTCGATTTCGGGAAGCACCGCCTTCCCGTATCGCCCCTTGAGCGCATGGAGCTTCATGAGGCCGCGTTCCGCGGCGTACAGCGACTCGACCGAGGGGGTGGCGGAACCCATAATTAGGAGCGCCCCCTCCTTCCTGCACCGGTAAAACGCCACCCTGCGCGCGTTGTACCGGGGCGTACTGTGTTCCTTGTACGAGCCGTCATGCTCCTCGTCTATGATGATGGCCCCCAGTCGCGGGCACTGTAAAAACACGGCCGAGCGGGTGCCTACGGCGATCTTCGCGTCCCCGGAGTAAAAACGCATCCAGTTGTGGAGACGCTGCTGGGCCGTGAGGCGGCTGTGATAGACGATAAGCGCCTCGCCGAAAACGTCGTGGAGCCGTTCGAATATCTGCGACGATAGCGATATCTCGGGGACCAGGTAGACGACCGACGCGCCCTCGCTCATTAAGCGACGGGCGATCTCCATGTAAACCTCGGTCTTTCCGCTGCCGGTAATGCCGTGCAGCAGGTGGAAGGCCGAGGCCGATCCGAACGAAGCCATGATCGCGTCATGCACCGCCTGCTGCTCGTCGGTGAGGACGATCGAGCGGGAAGCGGATACGCCGAAGGGATGGCGGTAGCGCTTCGACGGCCGCTCGCCCGAGGGAAGCGCCGTCGCGAGCGCCTCGCCGAGCGATCCGAAATAGTTGTCCGCCACATGGTGAGCGCAGTCGAGCAGGCGTTCGTCGAAGATGGGGGACTGGTCGATTACCGAGCGGATTTCCTTGACCTCGAACCCGGACGGAGCTTTTCCATGCAGTTCCAGCACGAACGCCGTCACTATCCTGCCCCTGAAGTCGACCTTCACCCGCGAAAAAACCCTGACGGGAACGCCCTCCGGGACCGCGTAGGTAAACATTCCCTCGACCGGATAACCGACGCAGACATCCGCGAAAGAACCGGGCCCAGCGATTCCGGGAGAGCGCTCAGTCAATGCTTTCCCTTGCCAGCTTGAGCGTATTCCAGGCTCCGCGCTTGAGGTCGGGATTGTTTATAAGGGCTATCGGATGGTCGACCGCGAACCACGACACGGCGGTGTGCCGGTCCCTGACGCGCTTGAGCGGCCGCATGTCGCCCATTACAATGACTACGCGCGGAGCCAGGCACGCGATCTCCTGCTCGAGGATCGGCTCGCAGTTTCTGAACATTCCGCCCGGACTCATCGTTGGCTCGGCCGGATCGCACTTGATGAGGCTGGTGATGTAGCATTTCCGTATATCGATATCAATCGCCGCCATCATTTTCTTCATGAGATCGGTGGCTTCCTCGCGGTACTTTCTGCGCTCCATTCCACTCACCATCGACGGCGGATTGAGAATGATCATGACCCCGTTCTCCCCGTTTCCCGCCGGCTTTTTACGGTCGCGCACGTTGCCGCATTTGCCGCACGACGCCCCATCCGCCCGTCCCGGCCGCCCGGCGGTTGCGCCCTGCTCCGGCCGCTCCCCGGCCATGCCGGGAGACGAGACGAACTCCTTTAAAAAAGCGCGCTCTTCTTCTCCGCGGCAGATGGTGATCCGCCCGGTCCTTCGCCCGTCACGAAGGGCCTTTGCTATATCGGAGTAATCGGTATACATGTCTTTCCACGCGCGGGGACGACCGGCGCCGGGTCCATATGCGCGCCCCCGCGCGCCGCCTGTCAAGAGCAAAATGACGGGCGGCCCGTCAGGACCCCAGATTGTCCAGGTCGATGCCGAGTTGCTTGATCTTTCGGTGCAGATTCGTCCGCTCTATGCCAAGATCTTTCGCGGTCAGCGTCACGTTTTTATCGTTTGCGACGAGAGCGCGTATAATATGCGTGCGCTCGAAGTCCTCGCGCGCCGATTTCAGGGGTGAGATGTCCCCGGCGACGACCTGTTCCCTGCCCGGGCGGAGTTCCAGGTTCTTCCTGATGTCATCCTCGTCAATGATCTCCTTCTGGACCATGATCGAAACGCGCTCGACAACGTTCTTCAGCTCCCGTATATTCCCGGGCCAGGAATGCTCGGCGAGAAAGCGCATCCCGCCTTCGGAGATTTCCTTGGTGCCCAGGCCGTGCTCTTTAAGGAAACGGTCGAAAAAATACCGGACCAGAAGGGGAATATCCTCCCGCCTTTCGGAAAGCGGCGGCACCCGTACGGGGATGACGTTCAGGCGGTAAAAGAGGTCCTCCCTGAAGCGCCCCTCCTCGATTGCCTTCTGCACGTCGATATTCGTGGCCGAGATGACGCGCACGTCCACCGTCAGGGTCTCGCTTCCGCCCACCCGCTCGAACTGCTGCTCCTGCAAGACACGCAGCACCTTCGCCTGCGCGCTCGCGCTCATGTCGCAGATCTCGTCGAGGAAGATGGTGCCGGAGTTCGCCAACTCGAACTTCCCCAGCCTGCGGCCCATCGCCCCGGTAAACGATCCCTTTTCATGGCCGAAGAGCTCGCTCTCGATGAGCTCGTCGGGGATCGCGGCGCAGTTCACCTTTATGAAGGGTTTGTCCGAACGTTTCGATCCGCGGAAGATCGCCCGGGCTACCAGTTCCTTGCCGGTTCCGTTGTCCCCGGTTATCAAGACGCGCGCGTTTGTGGCCGCGGCGGTCTCGATGACGCGGCGTATCTCCCCCATTTGCGGGGATTCGCCGATCATTTCGTCTTCCAGCATTACCTCACGGCGAAGCTTGATGTTCTCCCTCCGCAGGCGGAGCTGTTCGAGCGCGTTGGCCAGGGTCGTCAGAACACGCTCCATGGAGGGGGGTTTTTCGAGGAAATCGAAGGCCCCCATCTTGGTGGATTTCACCGCGATATCGATCGAGCCGTGCCCCGAGATCATGATGACCGCGGCATCGGTATTCATCCGCTTGATCCGCCCCAGCACTTCGATCCCGTCTATGTCGGGCAGCCACACGTCGAGGAAGACAAGGTCGGCATCGTTTTTGTTCAGGAATTCGAGCGCCCCCTTCCCGTCCTTACTCGAATGGACTACATGCCCCTCGTCCTGGAGGATGCCCGTCATCGTCTTTATGATGTTGCTCTCGTCGTCAACTACCAGTATTGTCGCCATCCGGTTCCGCACCCGCCACCTTAATTGGAAGTTCAATGGTGAACTCCGTTCCCTCGCCCGGCTTCGAACGGCAGGTGATACTGCCGCGATGCTCCAGAATGATCTTCTCGACGATGGTGAGCCCCAGGCCCGTTCCGTGCGGCTTTTTCGAAAAGGTGGGCTCGAATATTCTGTCGAGGTCCTCCTCATTAATGCCTAAGCCGTCGTCGCGCATCCGTATCAGGACCGCCCGGGAGTCCGCCTGAATCAGCAGCTCTGTTTTAATGAATATATTCCCCTGATCGCCAACCGCGTCGATCGAGTTCTGGATGATATTGGTGAGCGCCTGCCGCAGCAGCGACCTGTCCAGGGTGATCCTCGGCAGGCTCTGATCCAGTTCGAGGTGAAACGACACCCTTTCGTGCCCGTGAAATAAATTGACACAGCTCTCGATGATCGGGTTGAGGTCAACCGTCTCCGGTTTCATCTCGGGCAACCTGGCGAAGCGCGAGAATTCCCCGAGCAGCTCCATGAGTACGTTCACCTCCTCTATGATCGTGTCCGTTCCGGTCAGGATGATGCTCCCGATATCGGGATGCGATTCGCGGTAGCGCCGCTGGATTCGCTCGGCCGAGAGCCGTATCGGCGTCAGCGGGTTCTTGATCTCGTGCACCAGCTTGCGCGCCACGTCCCTCCACGCTTCGAGCTTCTGCGCATGAAACTGGGCCTTTCTGCTGGCCTCGAGCTGCCGTATCATCTTGTTGAACGAATCGAATAAAAGCGCCAGCTCGTCCGGCGAATCGCGCTCGAGGCGCACGGCGAAATCTCCCGCGGCCACTTTTCCCGCCGCTTCTTCGAGCTCCAGCACCGGCCTGGTAATGTTGGCCGAGAGGAGCAGGCTCACCACCACCGAGACGACGACGATGAGAAAAGCGATCAGCAGCATGAATATCCCCACCCCGGTCTGGAAATAGGGCTTCAGGTACTCCTTCTGCCGGTATGTTCCGAGCGACTCCTCGAAGAGCGCGCTTTGAATGAAAAGCTGCTTGGGCATCACCCTGAAAACCGCCACCAGGTAATCTCCGGGGAAGAAGGTGCCGAGCGCAATCGAGTCCTCTCCGATCGATATGGCATAGACCGCCGTACCGCGCCGAGGTTTCACCACATCCAGAAATTTCGCGATTCCGTCGGCGTACGCCGCCCCCGGGAGAGGGTCGATCGCGACCGGAACCGTCGCTCCCGGGCGGAAAAAGGCCGCGCCGTAGCCCCGCGAGGCGAGGAGTGAAACCATCGTGTCCCTGCCGAACGGGGTCGCCGGCGACATGATCCCCCTCCCAAGGGCGAAATCGAGCGAATCGAGCTCCCTCTCTACCCCCGCGTATTCTTCGGCGATGGAGGCCTTCGCCATTTCGACCGACTCCTCGAGGGCAAGAGCCGTCTTCTCGGCTATGAGCTCGCTTATGGTGTGGCCGATTATGTTGTTCGAAACGAGTATGATCGGAAGCGACGGCAGAATGGCGACGAACACGAAGGCGAGCGCGATCTTGAAACGTATGCTGAAAAAGGCCTCGGAGGGTCCCGACGAAAGCTTCCGCCGGAAGGAAATGATGATGAAATACACCGCGGCCACAACCGGGACCATCATCATCGAGTAGAAAAAAAAGCTCCGTGCCGCCTCTCCCTGGGTGTCGACCGACGGAAAAAGGCCGAGGACCAGGACGGCGGAGAACACGAAAATGCCGATCAGAAAGACGACATCGTGCGCGCGCAGTCTCTCGTAGATGATTTCCCGGATCTTCCTCAGATTCAGTGCGGCGGAAGATTGCATTCGCTCCATCGCTCCCCGCTTTCCGGCCGCGTCAGTAACCCACCGGCGGCCCGTTTACCCATCCCGTATCGAAATCCCAGAAGCCCACAAGGTATTTGAATATCAGATTCATCGGAAAATAGAGCTCGACCGATTTGAGCTCGGCCTTCGCGCGCATGGCGTAGGCCTCCTTTCCCATCAGCCCGAGGCCCCGGAGATCATAGTCCCTCAGCGAGAAGAAATAATCGAGCATCGCGTTTTCACTCTGGAACACGGTGCTCTTTTTGCCTTCCATCACCTGGAACGCCTTCCCCCAGAAATCGAACTTCACCTTTCGGGTTATGGTCCTGGAATACACGGTCTTGTCCCAGGCGAGTATTCCGCCGGTAACACGGCGTACCTGTATCTCGTAGATTATCTTTATTTCCATCCCGCGTTTCATGGCCTCTATGAGGTCATGCCGCTGATAGGAATACACCGACAGGTTCACCTGCGCCCCGTCGCCGACCATGTACACGGGCCCGAAATTCAGCTTGGCGGCGAAAAGCACCGCCGGAAAGAACGCGGCGAGGAACGCGGCGAGGCGCAGTATGTTCACCATTGTTTTCATCAAAACTGCAGGGATTTTATGACCGCGACGTTCACGCCGTCCTGTCTTATATCAAGGGAAAATCGCGCCCTGTTCTGGGCCTTCCAGTAGGGAAAATACACATCCCGGTTGTAGCGCTCCGCCGAGTATACCGCGTCCACGACACAGTACACCTTGAGGAACAGCACGGAGAAGACGTAACCGATGATAATTGTCTGGTCCCGCCGCTGCATGTCCTGCCATCGCGCCACTTCATTGTCCGAGGACGAATATTTGTCCGAGTAATAGAGCGCCCCGTAGATCAGGAGTCCCTTCTGCACAAGGTCAGCGAGCAGAAAGAGCGATCCCGCGCCGTAATCCTGTGTGTAGAACTGCCCGAGGCCGGGCCACACCCACGAAAGCACGCCCGCTATAAAGGGGTCCTTTCTGTCGGGCTCGTCGATGAAAAAACCGCCGTCCCCGAGCACGGCGGCGTTCTTATCCGCCGGCCCCGGGCGTTCCGCCGCATGCGACACGCCCGCGGATGCGAGGAGAAATACGAGAACGGCCGAGCATGCCGCCGTACATACACATTTACAGCCTTTTCCGTATTCCAATGGAAACCCCTTGCCCCCGTTCATAATCGAAATTAATTTCAGGATATTTTTCCCTCATCTGCTGCCTTCGCCTGTCAAGGCTCTGATTAAAATCGCGCGCCGACAATACCGCGTCAGATACGTTGTACAGGTGAAGCAATCCCGCGGCCGCCATCAGGCCGATGAACACGTTTCGCCTGGAGGTCTCCACCACGCCCAGATCGGTCCTCCTGGCGTCAACCTTCAGGCTCAGTCCCGACCCGCCTCCGGCCGAGAAATCGAAATTTAGAAAATAGAACAGCGCGCCGATAACGATTGAATACTCGGTGACGAGAAAAACCGTGCCCTTGACGTACTCGGCCGAGTAAAACTGCCCCAGGCCCGGAACGTACCATGAGAGCATGCCGGCGAAGATCGGGTCCCGTTTCTTTAAGAAAAAGACATTATTGTAATCGATCTCCTCGTAAAGTCCGCTCCTTTGCTGTGCGGCCTTTGCCGGAACCTTCGCCGGGGCCTTCGCCTGGGCGGCCGCAGCGCCCGCGGTCCCTCCGACAAGGAGCAGAGCCACCATAACGACCACCGCCGTCCTTCTCGACAGCGGGCGGCGGGCAAGTAATGGCATCGTCATGCGATATTTCAAAAGCGTTTCCTTTTCCATCGCCTTAATTTTTAAAATCGTTTTCGACAAGGGACGCGAGCTTCGCGACGGCGCTCTCCTCGTTCTCCCCCCGGGCGCGGATGATAAGCCGCGATCCCGAGGTGATGGCAAGCCCCAGCACCGACATTATGGATTTACCGTTCGCCTCCATGTTGTCTTTAATGAGAAAAACCTCGCATGGATATTTCATCGCCTCGCGCACAAACATCATGGCGGGGCGGGCATGAACGCCCGCATCGCTTCTCACCAGAACCTCGCGCTCAATCATCGGAACGTTCGCCCTCCATCCTCATCCAGTTTTGAATTCTGCCGTCGAGCTCGCGCGCCGAGAACACGCCCATCTTTTTAAGGCGCTGGTTCAACGCGGCGGTCTCGATAATGATCGGTATGTTCCTCCCGGGCCGCACCGGCACGGTTATGAACGGAACGTCCAGATCGAGTATCGTGTAGTGCTTTTCGTCTATGCCGAGGCGGTCGTATTCCCGACCCTCGGTCCACTCCTCCAGGAGGACGACCATCTCGATGCGTTTGCGGTGACGGATCGACCGTATCCCGAAAATGTCCCGCACGTTGATGATGCCCAGCCCGCGTATCTCCATATGGTGCCGTATGATCTCCGAGCCGCTCCCCATAATCAACGACTCGTCTATCTTCCTGACCTCGACCATGTCGTCGGCGACCAGCCGGTGGCCGCGCTCGATGAGCTCCAGGGCCGTTTCGCTCTTCCCCACCCCGCTCTTGCCCATCAGGAGAACGCCGACCCCGAACACGTCGACCAGCGTGCCGTGCATTATAACCAGCGGCGAGAAAAATTCCTCCACAACGTGCGTAAGAAGGCTGATGAACCGCGTCGTGCGGTGCCTGGTCACGAAGGTCGGAACCTTGAAACGGTTGGCGAACCCGACGAACATCTCCTCGGGAAGTTCGTTATGGGTAAAGACACAGCATAAAACGTCGAAAGAAAAGA
The DNA here is from genome assembly GCA_035477215.1 of Spirochaetota bacterium. Classification (NCBI taxonomy): domain Bacteria; kingdom Pseudomonadati; phylum Spirochaetota; species Spirochaetota bacterium. The sequence goes on from DATIKU010000056.1 coordinate 31,671, forward strand.
ACTTTTCGAAAACCTCCGTCTTTTGTTCGATCGAGAGCCTGCGCATGAAGGCGGTCTCGCCCAGCCCGAATATCTGTATCCGGTCGTAGGCGAAAAAATCGAAAAAACCCGCGAGGCCCAGCCCCGGACGGTTTATATCGCCGACTGTAATCTCTTTCCCCAGCCCATCCCTTCCCGCGACCAGCTCCATCTGCAAATCGATCTTGCTGTCGGCGTCGCGCAGGTCCCTGACGTATATCTTTTTAGCGTGCATGTATCGGTCGTATCCTCAGAACGCGGGGACCATCACCTCGAATCTCCGGCCCTTTCTATACACTACGTTGAGCGATTTGGTTTCGACATTAAAAAACGGCAGGAACTCGCGGCCGTCGACCGAAAGTTTCTGCAGCGCGTCTGCGAGCGAAATCGCCTCGATGTTCGTGCAGCGGTCTTTCGGTTTGAACTTGACCTTCGGCCTGGCGGGTGATTCGCTCTGGATATCGAGATCACACTCGATGAAGCTTTTCGGGTCGAAACGCGCCTCCTGTATCTGCGCGAAGGGGACCTCCACCATTATATACCCATCACCGATCTTGTAAATAACCGCGTAATTCTTGCTAACATAATCGAGATCGCTTTTCACGTCGACGACCCCCTTTTTGAAAAGAATGAACTCCCTGTTCTCGAGCTTCATTTCGAGGAAGGCCTCCACCTCGGTCTTCGGTTTGTTGCTCACCTGGTACAGGTGCAGATCGATTCCCCGGTTTTCAAGGTCGATTTTTTCGACCATTTCGAAGGACACGGCCTTGTGGTCGCTCTGCCGGTCCTTGTACCTCGATATCTGCTTCTCCATCTTGTCGATGATCAGGTCTATCGACGAATACATGTCCCCCGCCTTCTGGATGGCGTAGAACTGAACGCCGTCACCGTTCACCAGGATATCGACGACATAGTCCAGCTTCTGCACATTCATGACGACGAGCACCTCGATAAGCTGGTTGAAGTACTTCTCGATTTTTTTAATCCGCTTCTCGGAGTATTCGCGCACATCCGAAGTCACTTCGAAATTTCTCCCGGTAATCGTTATGTTCATGCTTTTCCCTCGCTCCTGAGCATATTGAGTTTTTTGCGTTTATTCGAAGGGGGTATATGCAGAATACCCCTGTATTTCGCGATAGTCCGTCGCGCCAGCCGTATGCCCCGCTTTCCGAGCAGTGCGAGTATTTCGTCGTCGTTAAGCGGTCTGGAGGCGTCTTCCCCTGCGATGATCTCTTTCACCATATTTATGATCATATTGGATGAATAATCATCCGGATCGCCCGACCGCAGCCTGGACGCGAAAAAGTATTTCAGCTCGAACACACCCCATGGTGTCTGGACGAACTTGTTGCTGGTGGTCCTGCTTACCGTCGATTCGTGGAGCCCGAGCTCGTCGGCCACCTCCGTGTGAGTGAGCGGCCTCAGGTTTCCCGGCCCCTTGAGGAGAAATTCGACCTGCCGCTGCATGACGACCGCCACCACCCGTGCGATGGTGTCGCGGCGGCTCGAAATGCTCCGCAACAGGGAGCGGGCGGACTGTACCCTGTCCTTGATAAACTCCCTCAGGTTTTTATCAATGTTTTTTTTCTTCATCATGTCCACATAATACCGGTTGATGCGGACGGGCGGGATGTAATCATCGTTGACTGTGATGAGAATTTCACCGTCCACGTACCGGACCTCCGCGTCGGGGACGATGTAACGGACGTCCTTTGCCGCGAACTGTCTGCCCGGAAACGGCGTCAGCGTATGGATTAGCCGGGTCTTCTCCACGATTTCGTCGCTGGTAATCGAAAGGGCGCGCGCGATTTTACCGTAGTCAAGCCGTTCGAGTTCGGCGAAATGATCGCGCAGGATGGCGTGAAGCACCCGGTCGTCCGGATACCGGGATTCCGCCTGAAAGAGAAGGCTCTCCTTCATCGATGAGGCCGCGCAGCCCGGCGGATCGAACGCGCCGATCGTGCGGATGGCCTCGCGAACCGGCCCGGGGCCCACACCCTGGCTCTCCGCAATCTCGTCGATATCCGCGACCAGAAGGCCCCGTTCGTCGATGGAGGTGATGATCGCCTCGAAGAGGGCGAACTCACGTTCATCGCGGGACACCATGAGCGCCTGTGCCAGCAGGTGCTCCTTCAGCGTCTCTTCCTGGGCGACGGCGTTTTCGATGTATGAACGCGCACGGTCCTCGTCGCCGTGTCCGGGCACGTATCCGCTGTCGCCCTCGTCATGGTAACTGAGGCTTTTTTCCTCGCGGCGGGCGAAAATGGACTCATCACCCGAGAGCTCCCTGCTCACACCGTCCGCGGCCGCCCCATCCCCGTTTGCCGACGGCGGCACGGCCGTGGAGTATTCCTCCTCGAGCACCGGGTTCTCGAGGAGCTCTTTCGATACCGCTTCCACCAGCTCGATGGAGGAAAGCTGCAGAAGCTCGATGGACTGAAGCTGCGACTGGGTGAGCGCCAGGCGCTGCGTCTGCTGCAAGCCGATTTTAATCGAAACAGCCATATGCTCCGTGAACGGTATCTCTCTGGATCAGCCGGGACCAAACCCCGGTATAATCAATACTATTCCGGTAGACGCGGCAAGGCAATAATTATTTCCCTAAACCCGCCGCGGAGCGGAGGCCGGGACTGCGGGTCCGGTCGGCGGGGAAACCGGCGGAAAGCGAGAGGAGGGGCCTGGAGGTCGGCCACGCCGCACCATTACCGGCAGCGGCGTTTGCCCCGTTCGATCGCCGCGCGTATAAAGTCCCTGAACAGGGGATGCGGCGCGGTTGGTTTGGATTTGAACTCTGGATGGTACTGGGTGCAGATGAACCAGGGATGCGCGGGGATCTCCACGGTCTCGACAAGATTGTTTTTCGGATGGATGCCGCTTGCGATCATGCCGTTCTTCTCGAACAGCTCGCGGTACTTCAGCGTGAATTCGAACCTGTGGCGGTGCCGTTCCATCGCCGACACCGTACCGTAAATCCGCCGGATGACGCTCCCTTCCCTGAAGTCGCAGAGGTATGCGCCGAGGCGCATGGTACCGCCCATCTTGTCGATGATCTCCTGCTCTTCCTGCAACGATATCACCGGATGCGGCGTACCCTGGTCGAATTCCGTCGAGTTGGCCTTCCCGAGGCCGCAGACGTTGCGGCCGTACTCGATCACCGCGCACTGGAGCCCCAGGCATATGCCGAAAAGCGGGATCCCGTTCGTACGCGCATGTCCGATCGCCATGACCTTCCCTTCAATGCCGCGGTTTCCGAACCCTCCCGGCACCAGGATGCCGTCGATCCCCTCGAAAAGTGAAGAGAGGCCGTCCCTGTGGTCCTTTTCGATGTCTTCGGAATCGATTCGGGTTATTTCGAGCTCCGCCTCGTTCGCCACCGCACCGTGCAGGAGCGCCTCGTAGACCGACCGGTAGGCATCCTGAAGGGAGATGTACTTTCCAACAACCGCGATCCTTACCGTGCACCGCGGATTGGTGAGCGAACGGTAGAACCTGTCCCACGCGCCGATATCTATCCGGCTGTTTTCCAGGCCGAAGTGCTCGAGCACGATTTCATCGTAACCGTTGGCGTGGAGCATGTACGGGATCTCGTAGATCGAGCTTTTAATGTCGACAGCCGAGATGACGTTGCGCTCGGAGACGTTGCAGAAGAGCGCGATCTTGCTTCTCATCTCGTCGGTGAGAATCCTGTTCGTGCGGCAGAGGAGGATGTCGGGGATGATTCCGAGCTCCATGAGCTCTTTCACCGAATGCTGTGTCGGTTTTGTCTTCGCCTCGCCCGCAACGGTTATGGTCGGGATGAGCGTGAGGTGCGCGTTCAGCACCCTCCTGGGGGTAAGCTCCTGGCGAATCTGCCTGATCGCCTCGAGAAACGGGATCGATTCGATGTCTCCCACCGTGCCGCCGATCTCGACAAGCAGGAAATCGAGATCCTCCTCGAAGGCCACGTCGTAGATCCGCCTCTTGATTTCGTCGGTGATGTGGGGGATGACCTGCACTGTACGCCCGAGGTAATCGCCGCGGCGTTCGCGCTCGATCACCGTAAAATAAATCTGACCGGTCGAGACCGAATTTCTACGCGAGAGATGGGCGCTGGTGAAGCGCTCATAATAGCCCAGGTCGAGGTCGGTTTCGGCGCCATCTTCGGTCACATATACCTCTCCGTGCTGAAACGGGCTCATGGTTCCGGGATCGATGTTGATGTAGGGATCCATCTTGACCGCCGAAACCCTGAAGCCGTGCCCTTCCAGCAGAAGGCCGAGCGAGGCGGTTGATATGCCCTTTCCCAGGGAGGAACACACACCCCCGGTTACAAATACGAAACGAGTTTTTTTACCTGTCATTGGAAGGAACCTGTCAGTTGGGATTATACATATCATGCCATCTATGAATCACGGGCAATTCCTATTCGCACACACGTCCCATTCGGCGATTATTTTACATGGATGTTACATGACACGGCGGGCCGGCCCCTGCCGGGGAAAAGGACGGTATCCAAAAACAAGGCTTGACATTCAGTCCGGCGGACACTATACATAAGCCGATCACGACAAACTACCGCCGCTTCGGGAAGGTGCGCTCAATGAGTGAAAAGAGGGAATACAAACGTCACCAGTGTTTCGAAAAGATAGACTTCGATTATTTTGAAGGGAATCCCGACGAGATCGATATCAGCACTACCGTCCCCGTCAAGTGCAAAGGCCACATGCTCGACCTCGGCCGCGGCGGCGCCTTCATCGTCACCGACACGCGGGTCGCCGTCAACATGCCTGTCAGGCTCCGCTTCCGGACGAAAAAATCGAAATACGAGGTGCCCGGGACGATTATCCGGACCGGCCTTTTAAAGAACAATCCCTCCGAGATCACGCAGAAATACGCCGCCGTGAAGGTTAAGGAAGACGCGTATATCGCGATACAGTTTGCGGAACTCATCGAGGAGATCGACGAATCCGTCCTTAAAAAGTCATGAAGACGCAATTCATTCGAGTCAACGATATCGCCGAGGTGGACCCCTCCCGGGCCACCGTCTATGACCTCAACAAGCGGTATATCGACAGCCAGGGCAACATGTTCGGACTGCGCTACAACCGGGAGACCAGGAAGATCGAAATCATCAAGATCATCCGTACCCCGGCGAAGACGGCGCCGTATTATCAGCAGCGCATGGCCCAGCAGAAGTATATGACCAGAAACGAGGGGCGGACGACCGCCTCGGGAGTCCCCCAGTCACTGGATAACGACGAGGGGTTCGACGAATCGGGCGAGGCGGTGTTCGACCCGACGACCTTTATCAACCACTGCCTCGAAATGATGAGGACGCACAGGGACCGCCTGAGCGGGATAATGATGAACATCAAGAATTCCAAGGTGATTCCCGAGACCGAGCGCATGGACGCCTCGACCCTGGCCGGAATTTTCAGAAACATGGACATCGACGGCATCCGAAGGATCGAGAAGGTCATCGACAACCATCGCGAGCTCACGAACTATCCCCGCTCGCTGTCGTACTACCAGTCCAAGCTCGACACGGCAGGAAGGGATATCTTCGAGGCGCTGGGAGACGACGGCAGGAGGACGCGCTTCATCTTCTTCACGGAAATGCACGGATCGATCAGGCACCTCTACCGATCGCTCCTTAAGGCGGTGCGGGACCTCGAGTTTTTTCTCAGCGAGAAGGACGTCGAGAGCGTGAAACACCTCACCTTTGCCGAAAAGCAGCAGTTCCAGGACGCCATGACCTCGATACAGAACACCCTCCGCGAGATAACCGCCATACTCCGGGACACAAGCAGGCTCGAGGAATTCATCGGCAATCCCGAGAACTTCTGACTCAGGGCCGGACGACGACCACCTCGCCGAATTTGGCCAGTTCCTTTTTCAGCGACCCCTCTCCCAGAACCAGCCGCACGGAGCCCTGTTCGAAGAGCTTTTTACCGCTTTTCAGAACCGCGTCAGCGCCGACACCCGCGACATTCCGCTGGTAGTCGGTGATATAAGAAATAGGAAGGCCCATGTGATACACCGTCATGTATTTTTCGAGCACGTCAAGCGGCGTCTCGAATTCGAAGATATAGCTGTTTATCAGCGATTGCCGGGCCCATACGAGCTCGTCGGGGGTGACCGGCGAGGTGGCCATCTTTTCCATGTTCTCGAGTATCAGCCGCAGCGTAAGCGGCGACTGCGCGGTATTGGTCTGGGCAAACGCCAGAAAGACCCCCGTCTCCTTCCGCTGCCGCAGCACCGACTGCACCGCATAAGAAAGCCCGCGGTCCACCCTGATCTCCCGCACCAGCCGCGAATTGAACGAGCCCTCGCCGAGGATGAAGTTCATTACACCGAGCGAATGCGAGTCCGGGTCGGCCACGGGGGGCGCCAGCGTGCCGATGACGATGGTCGCCTGAGGCACGGGCCGCTCGATAAAGTATATCTTCTTCGCGCCCGCGCGCACGGCCGCGGCCGCCTTTTCCGCGTCGAACCGGTACGCCACGCGCGCGCCACGCGCGACCCCCGACAGCGCTTTCTCGATACGCCCGCGAGCGGCGACCGCCTCGATCGCGCCGACGGCCCCGACGGCCATGTTCCCGGCGCGGAAGTGATTGTTGAACGCGGTCCTCAGTTCGGCCTGGCTGATCGAATTAACCGACTGCTCGCTCGGGACCGAACCGTACCCCACCCCGTCGAAAATGATTTCCCGCACCTTCTCTATGGCGAGGGTCGACGGGCTGTCCTTTTTTCGCCTGATCTCCTCCACCATCATCGCCCTGGCGTCGGCTATCGAACGCTCATCGAGCTCAGGATCGGCCAGAAGGTCGGCCATTATATCGAGCGCCAGGTCCGCGTGGCGCTCGAGCACGCGGATGGTAATGTTCACGGTCTCCCATGAGGCGCTTATCGCAATGCGTCCGCCCACTCTTTCCACAGCTTCATGCAGTCGGTCGCCGGGATAGCGCTTCGATCCACCCAGGGTCAAAGCTCTCGCGAGCAGGTCGGAAATGCCCGCATTCAGCCTGCCCTCGTAGAGCTTGCCGAATCCCGCGATTGCGACAATGGAAAACTGCGGCAATTCGTCCCGTATATAGAATACCCTCATACCGTTCAGAAGCTCATACTCCTCCACCGGGGGCAGCGACAATTCGGCGGGTTTCATCTCCCGTTCCGCGATGGAAGGAGCGGGGATCTCCGTCTTTCGCGTCTCGGCCTGTTTAACGGGTTTCCGCGGTTTCCCCGGCAGGGCGGATTTCTGCGCCGCGTCGCCGAGCGACGCGAACGGCATTCCCAACAGCATGAGTGCGGCCGGCACAACGAAGCGCGCACGCGCGTGGCGGCCCGGTCTTTTTGCGGTATATTCGGAGGTCATTTCCTGTCCTTTTTGTTTAATAACACGCCCACCGTCCTGTTCTCCCTGGTGAAGTACTCATCGATCGTCCGCCTGACGCGTTCGGGCGTAACGAGTCTGATCTCGTCAAGATGGCGCAGGAGGTACGTCCAGTCTCCCAGTATCGTCTGGTAGTGATTCAGCGTGCGGGCGATTCCCTTGTTCGACTGGAAGTCCAGCACCGTCGACGATTCATTCCGGTTTATGACTTTTTCGATTTCCTCGCGGCCCACTTCCGCGGCCAGCTTCCCGATCTCCTCGTAGATGGCGGCCTCGACCTCCTGCGGGGTGTGCGGGGCGCGCGGCGCCGCGGCGATGACGAAGAGATTGTCATAGCGTATGCCGGGGAAGGCGTTCCACGCGTCGACCGAAACGGCTATCCGCTTCTCGAGCACGAGCGACCGGTACAAACGCGAGGTCTTGCCGTCGGCGAGGATCCCCGCGATAACATCGCATGTGAAATCGACCTCCGAGGGAAACGTCGGCTTCTGCCAGCCTATCAGGACGTATGGATTGGCGTCGAAATAATACTCCAGGCGCCGTTCGCCGGCCGTCGCCGGCTCGCGCGTTTTGATCGGCGAGGGCTCCCCGACCGCCCTGATCCGTCCGAAATACTTTTCGATTACGGCGAATGTTTTATCGGGCTCCTGGCGCCCAACCACGGTTATCGTCATGCGGGAGGGGATATAGTGCGTCCTGAAAAAATCACGTACGTCCTTGATCGACATGCTCCGTATTCCGGACTCCCAGCCGATTATCGGATGGCGGTATGGATGCGCAATGAACGCGGCCGCGATGAAACGCTCGACCAGGCCCTCCAGCCCCTTCGAGTCATACCGCATTAGGCGCTCCTCGACGACGGTGTTGCGCTCCTTATAATACTCTCTCAGCACCGGATTTCTAAGGCGCTCGGATTCCGTCTGCGCCCACAGTTCAAGCTTCTCTGAAGGCACTTCTATGAAATAGGATGTCATGTCGCGCGAGGTTGACGCGTTGAAACCCACGCCGCCGATCTCGCTGTATATGCGGTCATAGGGGGAACTCACCACGAATTTCGCGTGGTCACCCTCAAGCTTCCCGAGCTTTTTTTCCAGAATCGGAATGCGCCGGTCGCCGGGGTTCGATATTCGCAGGCCGTCAAGGGCCTCGCCTATGGCCTCGATCTCGACCAGGAGCTTTTTCTCTTTTTTATAATCCTTCGTGCCGATGACATCGGTGCCTTTGAAGAGCATGTGCTCGAGCATGTGCGCGGCGCCGGCGGTCCGGTAGCTTTCATCAACCGATCCCACGCGAAACGATATGATGAGCGCGAGCGTGGGAGAATAACCGCGGTTGAGCGCAATCACGTTGATGCCGTTCCCAAGGGTCCTCGTTTGGACGTTTTTTTTCAGAAAGTCGAAGCCGGAGGCCGGCTCTCCATACGAAGACGCCTGCGGCAAAAGAAACAGTATCGCGCAAAGGCACAGCACACGCCTGATCCCACCCGCCATCTGTCGCTCCTTATCTTTGAATATGTCCAACTGGATCGCAGTGAAGCCCGGCGATGCCCGAATATTCCCCGCCTGCGGGGACAAAACCTTTACGGCCGCCGGTTGCATAAAAGCCCGATGCGTTTACCGGCGGATCAGGCACCGCCCTCTTCCCTCCGCAGTATCTCCTCCGCGAGTATCCGGAGCTTCGGCGACACCTTCAGCGGCGGAAGCTCCACGCGCGGCGCCGGGCGTTTCGACTCGCCGCCGCCGAGCCATTGCGACAGGGCCATGACCATACGCGCCTGGATCTCCTCGACCTTCGACGTAACCCCGGCCAGGCGGTAAAACTTCACCGCCAGGAGAGGCTGCCTCTTTTCGTAGAAATAGTAATCGCCGACGCGGGTAAGGCCGTCGCGGTATTTCGTCCTGACGAAAAGCTCCACCGCCTGTTTTATATCGCCGCTGTTGAAGCATTCGTTTCCTTTTCGAATGAGCGATACCCGTTCACTGGCGTCCATCCATCCACCTCTTCACGCTATGCGACGGCCGCGCGGCCGTCACGTATATAAGGGCCTCGAAACGTCCGACGGTTACATCGCAACCCGCCGTAACCCCGCTCCCGAATTAATCATCGGCAAGGGGTGCGCCGCAACCACAGCATAACCTTAACCCCGAAAGGACCCTGCCGTCAATTCATAAAGATGCCCCGCGGCGCGTGCGCCGCGAGGCCTGGACTTTACTATAAAAATTGAAAAAAGCCCTCCGCGGGGCGTTTTTTATTGACACCTCCCCGCGCCCGCGCTTAATTGTACTCTAAAAAACAAATCATGCTTCAGCACTTCAGGCGAACTGCCCGGGAGGACGGGGTCCGTAATGGCACACATAGTGATCGATCATGACCGGTGCAAGGGATGTTATTTCTGCATCGAATTCTGTCCGCGCACCGTAATAAAGATCTCCCAGGAGCACAACCGGACCGGCTACTTTCCCGCCGAATTCATGGAAGAAGAGCGCGAGCGCTGCACCGGCTGCAAAACCTGCGCCGTCATGTGCCCCGATACGGCGATAGAGGTGTTCAAATGACTGAAAAGAAACTTACCAAGGGCAACATCGCCCTTGCAGAAGGCTCCATACAGGCGGGATGCCTTTTATATTTCGGCTACCCCATCACACCGCAAAGCGACATTCCCGAATACCTCGCGCAGAACCTCCCCAAAATAGGCGGGACGTTCGTTCAGGCCGAAAGCGAGATCGCCTCAATCAACATGGTGATGGGCGCCTCCGCATCGGGCAGGCGGACCATGACCTCGTCCTCCGGGCCCGGTATTTCTCTCATGCAGGAGGGCCTCTCCTATCTTGCGGGGTCCGAGCTGCCGGCGGTCATCGTCAACATCATGCGGTGCGGGCCGGGACTGGGCGGTATCGCCCCGACCCAGGGAGACTACAACCAGGCCGTGCACGGCGGCGGCCACGGCGATTACCGCAACATCGTGCTTGCCCCCGGTTCGGTACAGGAGATGTTCGACCTGACCATAAAGGCCTTCGAGCTTGCCGATAAATACCGCAACCCGACGATGATCATCGCCGACGCCATGATCGGACAGTTCCAGGAGCCCTGCCGCCTCACTCCCGAAAAACCGGTCGAGCTTGCCGAAAAACCGTGGGCCCTCACCGGCCGCAAAGGCAGGGACCCGCGGCTGGTCAAATCGCTTTACCTTGGCGACTACGAGCAGGAAGAGCACAACCTCCTTTTAAAGAAAAAATACGACGAGATCCAGGATAACGAGGTGATGGTCGAGATGAAGAACCTCGACGACGCCGAGCTGATCATAGTCGCTTTCGGCACGCCGTCGCGTGTGGCGAAGACCGCCATCGGACTCGCCCGCGAGGAGGGGCTGAAGGTCGGCCTCATCCGACCCATCACGCTCTTCCCCTTCCCCGTCAATGAAATTTATGAACACTCGGCCCGCGTGAAAAACGTCCTTGTGGTCGAGATGAACACGGGCCAGATGGTGCGCGACGTGCGGATCGCCGCGCACAAGGACGCCGCCATCCACTTCTACGGCAGGCCCGGTGGAGGGTTCCCCTTCCCCGACGACGTGCTTAACGAGATTAAAACGGCGCTTGGGGGAGGTCCGCGATGAACGCTATATTCAAACGGCCCGACAGCCTCACAAACGCCCCCACCCATTTCTGCCCGGGCTGCACGCACGGCATCGCCCACCGGCTCATCGCCGAGGCGATGGACGAGCTTGGCATTACCGACCGCACGATCGGAATACCCGGAGTGGGGTGTTGCGTATTCCTCTATCGCTATTTTCCCATCGACGCGCTCGAGGCGCCGCACGGCCGCGCCCCGGCGTGCGCCACGGGCGTTAAACGCGCCCAGCCGGACAAGGTCATCTTCGCCTACCAGGGCGACGGCGATATGGCGGCGATCGGCACTTCGGAGATCATCCACGCGGCCAACCGCGGCGAGAACATCACCGTGTTCTTCGTCAACAACGCGGTCTACGGTATGACGGGCGGGCAGATGGCGCCGACCACCCTGCTGGGACAGCACACGACAACCAGCCCCTTCGGGCGCGACTTCAAATCGGAGGGATACCCGATACGGATGGCCGAGCTGCTCGCGACGCTCGAGGGGGTGGCATACTCGACGAGGGTGGCGCTCCACTCTCCCAAACACGTCACGCAGGCGAAAAAGGCCATTGTAAAGGCCTTCGAGATGCAGATAAAAGAAATGGGGTTCTCGGTGGTGGAAATGCTTTCCACCTGCAACACGAACTGGCGCGTATCGCCGCTCGAGGCCCTGAAGACTATTGAGAGCGAGATGATCCCCTATTTCCCGCTCGGGGTATTCAGGGAGCGCACCGGGAAGGATTTTCTGTAACAATACGCCCGCCGGGCCGGGTTCAGCCGGCAGGCGCGGGATACGAAAAAGTCATCCGGCTTGCGTGCGGCAAACCGAGAAAATGGCCGGACGTGCCAAAGGAGGAATGATTTGTACTACGATGTAATTATGGCGGGCTTCGGCGGCCAGGGCATACAGGTGATGAGCCAGATCGCGGCGGTTGCGGCGATTAAAAAAGGATTCAACGTGACCTACCTTCCCTCCTACGGTGTGGAGAAGCGCGGAGGGCGCACAAACGTGACGCTGGTCATCGCTGACGAGGCGATAGGCTCCATGGTGACCAACCACCCGAAGTGCGTCATCGCCATGGACACCGTCGCCGTCGACAAGTACCAGAAGCTGGTGGCGCCGCGGGGTCTGCTCATCATGAACTCAAGCCTTGCCCCCGACAGCATGCTCCACAGGGACGACATCGAACCGCTCGCCCTCAGATGCAACGACGAGGCCCAGGCGCTGGGAAGCGCAATGCTCTCCGGCATGATCGCCCTCGGCGCGTTCCTCCAGAGATCGGGAATACTCGGCTTCAGCGACGTGGAGAGCGTAATGGAAGATGTCACACCCGAACGCCTTATAAAGACGATCCCCGCCAACCTCGAGGCGATACGGCGCGGCATCGAAATCGCCGCCAACGGCAGCGCCCGCTCTGCGCGGGAGTGAAGACGCCGCACCGGATTCGGCGCCTTCACTCTTCCACATCCACCCCGTCCGCCAAAAAATTCTTGCATCAATAGTATTCCTCGTGTACATTCCCGCATATGTTCGAGGCATCGCGCGATTCGGGAGAATGCTTTTGCCCGCCGCCCTCGACGGGGAAAAGCCGGAAGACGCTCCCGCCAATAAGCGAATATATTAGTTCGCGTATAACATCAGGCGCAGGGAAAAATACGGTCGGCCATGGTTCCCACCATAGCAATAGCGTTCGCGATCGTCGCGCTCTTCATGGGGGCGATGGTGCCGTTATTCTCGCGGAAGAACGGCCGGCGCGGCGGCTGCGCGGCAGGTGCCGGCGGAATGAACCGCTGCGCCCGCTGCGGGAGCGTGCACCGGTCGGACCGCACCCCGGAAAAATGACCTCCCATGCCCGCGCCACAACGGGCCGGAGGCCTGCAGCCGCATGGACCGTGCCGGCGGCAACTTTTTACTATGCGTTGAGGCTGAACTACCATTATAGTCCGCATACGTGCTGAGTGTATATGGCGAACTACAGGCTGAAAAAGGGATACGACATCCGCATCGCGGGCGAGGCCGAAAAGTTCATCGAGCGCGCGCCGTTGCCTGAGAGCGTGGGGCTGTATCCGGCCGACTTTTACGGCATGACGCCGAAACCGCTTGTGGAGGGCGGCGAACGGGTCAAGGTCGGCACGCCGCTCTGGCGCGACAAGCGCAGGGAGTCGCTCGTCGTCACGTCTCCGGTTAGCGGCACGGTGGCAGAAGTCCGCCGCGGAGAGCGGCGGGTGCTGGGGGCCGTGGTCATACGGACCGACGGAAAACAGCACGTCGCCACGACAGCCGCCCCCCCTCCAAAACGCGTATCTTCCTCGGCGCGAGGAGACATCATCGGCGCACTCTGTGCGGCCGGACTCTTCCCCCTCGTCCGCCAGCGCCCCTTCGGCACGATCGCCGACCCACAGGCCACGCCGCGCGACATCTTCGTTACGGCCATGGACACCGCGCCGCTCGCTCCGGACCAGGGGCTCATTATAAAAAACCACCAGCGGGAATTCCAGCGTGGCATCGACGTGCTCGCGGTCCTCACCCCGGGCAAAGTGCATCTCTGCGCGGATGGAGGCCCGGGCGGCGACTCCCTTTTCGACGGCGTGAAAAACGTTGAGCACCACCGCTTCGCAGGCCCGCACCCTGCCGGAAACGTCGGCGTGCATATCCATCACGTCTCCCCGATACGCGGCGCCGGCGACATCGTGTGGCACTGCACGGTCCAGGGGGTCATTCTGATCGGACGATTTTTCATTGCGGGTGCGCCCTCGTTCGAGGTTACGGCAGCCGTAGCGGGACCGGCGGCGGCGCGGAGACGTTACGTAGAGGTCCTTGCGGGCGCGGAGATTTCATCCTTCGCCGGGGCGTCGGACGCGTTTCCGTCGGCGCGATTCATTTCCGGGAACGTCCTCACGGGCCGCAATGCCGGCGCGGACGGCTTTCTCGGCTTCGGCGACAACCTGGTCACAATCATTCCTGAAACGAAAAAAAGCGTGTTCCTGGGCTGGCTCTCCCCGGGGTTCTCGCTCGAGAGCTTCTCGGGCTCGTTTGTCTCGCGGCTTATGCCGCGGCGGCGCTTCGCGATCGACACCAACCGCAACGGCAGCGTCCGCGCCTTCGTCGCCACCGGCATCTACGAGCGCCTGCTGCCGATGGATATACTGCCTTTGTTTCTCCTGAAGTCCATACTCGCCGGCGATATCGAGGAGATGGAAAAGCTCGGCATACTCGATGTAACGCCGGAAGACTTCGCGCTGTGCGAATATGCCTGCCCCTCCAAGACCGACATACAGCGCATACTGCGAGACGGGATCGATCTCGTGCTCAAGGAGGCGCGGGAAAGAGAATGAAACCACCCGGAAAGATGCGATCGGCGTTCGAAAAAGGGGGACGCCTCGAACGGTTCTGGCCGCTCGTCGACGCGGCCGAGACCTTTTTCTTCCGCCTGCCGGTGCGCACGGCCGGCGGGGCCCATATCCGCGACGCGTACGACCTCAAGCGCATGATGATGATCGTTGTGGTTGCGCTCTTTCCCAGCATGATCTTCGGCACCTATAACGTCGGCTACCAGTTTTACGCCTCGGCCGGCATTTCGGCCGATCACATCGCCTGCATGCTCAAGGGCCTTACGGTGATCATTCCGCTCTACGTCGTCACCTTCGCCGTCGGCGGGGCCTGGGAGGTGTTCTTCGCCCTCATCCGCGGCGAGGAGATCAACGAGGGATTTTTCGTCACCGGCGCGCTCATCCCGCTCGTCATGCCGCCGGCCATCCCGCTGTGGCAGCTTGCGCTGGCGGTGAGCTTCGGCGTGGTGCTCGGCAAGGAGCTCTTCGGCGGCACGGGTATGAACATCTTCAACCCGGCGCTCGTCAGCCGCGCTTTTCTTTTCTTCGCCTATCCAAAGTCCATCTCGGGCGCCGGCGTGTGGACGCTCACCGGCGACAGGGTGGTCGACGCCTACACCATGGCCACGCCGCTGCACCTTGGCATCGAGCCGAAGGGAGACATCATAACCCATCTTTCAGCCAACGGGTTCGATTTCTGGAGGATGTTCACCGGCCTCGAACCGGGCAGCATAGGGGAGACCAGCGTTATCGCGATACTGATCGGGGCGCTCATCCTCATCATAACAGGCGTCGGGAGCTGGCGAATCATCGTTTCGGTCTTCGCCGGCGGCGCTGTGGTGGCGCTCGTCTGCAACGCCTTCGCCCCGTCGCCCGCGAGCATACTGGCGCTCCCCGCGCACTACCATTTCGTGATGGGCGGCTTCGCCTTCGGCGCGGTCTTCATGGCCACCGACCCGGTCTCGGCCGCGGGGACGAACTCCGGCAAGTACGTCTATGGCTTTTTGATCGGCGCGCTCACCGTCATGGTCCGCACGCTCAACCCGGCCTACCCGGAAGGGATGATGCTCGCCATACTCTTCATGAATCTTTTCGCGCCGCTCATCGATTACACGGTGGTGCAGCTCAATATGAAACGGAGGGTGCGCCGTGCGGCAGGGTAACGCGTACACGCTCATCTTTCTGGCAGCGGTGGCGCTCGCCGCCTCGCTCGTCCTCTCCCTCGCCTCTCATCTCCTCAAGGAGCGTCAGGTCCTGCTGCAGCGGGCCGACATGAAACGGAACATCCTCATCGCCGCGGGCTTCATGGAGTGCTACGCGGACGCCCACGAGGCGAAACGCGAGATGGATCCCGGCATCTGCGCCGACGTGCATCTCTATTACCAGGCGCACATGCGCGCGCTGCTTCTCGACCACCGGGGGAAGGTCGTCGATGAACCGGGAACGCGCCCGGAACTCGTGGATCCCGCGCGCGAGGCCGAAAAGCCCCCCGGGAAACGGCGCTATCCGGTTTTTCTGCGCGTCGATTCGATCAAAGGAAAAGAAGTGGTCTCCGCCTACTGCATCCCCATTTACGGAAAGGGACTCTGGTCCTCGCTCTATGGATATCTCGCGCTCGAGCCCGACCTCAACACCGTAAAGGGCCTCACCTTCCATAAACAGGGCGAGACGCCGGGGCTCGGCGCCGAAATACAGTCCCGCTGGTTCCAGGATGGATTCAAGGGAAAGAAGATACTGGACGGCGGGGGGAACCTCGTCTCCATTACCGTGCTCAAGGGGAAGCTGGACCCGTCCTCACCGCAGGCCGCTCATCTGGTGGACGGCATCAGCGGCGCGACCCTGACCACGAAGGGCGTCACGGAACTCTTGATGAGAAGCCTCTCGATGTACGAGCCCTATTTCACAATGATCCGTCGCGGAGGTGTCGAACATGGCAGTCGATAAAAAAATCTTCCTTTCCCCGATAAACGAAAACAATCCCATCACCACCCAGGTGCTGGGCATATGCTCGGCGCTCGCCGTCACCTCGCAGCTCAAGCCGTCGATCGTGATGGGGCTGGCCGTCATCGCCGTGGTCGCCTTCTCGAACCTTATCACCTCGTTCATGCGGGAATATATTCCGCAGAAGGTGCGCATCATCGTCGAGATGACCGTGGTGGCCTCGCTCGTCATCCTTGTGGACCAGCTGCTCAAGGCCTACGCCTTCCAGATGTCCAAGCAGCTTTCGGTCTTTGTGGGCCTCATCATCACCAACTGCATCGTGCTGGGGCGCATCGAGGCCTTCTCGATGGGAAACCGCCCCGTTCCATCATTTGTCGACGGACTGGGGAACGGCCTGGGATACGCGCTCATCCTCTTTGTCGTCGGTTTTTTCCGGGAACTCCTGGGGTTCGGAAAAATCCTCGGCTACCAGGTGCTCCCGGAGTCGCTGTACGCGGCGGGCTACGAGAACAACGGCCTGATGGTGCTCGCACCGGGCGCGTTCATCATCCTCTCGCTCATCATCTGGCTGCAGCGAACCATATCCGGATACCGCGAGGACTGAGGCGTCATGGAACTTGTAAACATCGGCATTCGCGCGATATTCACCGAAAACATCATACTGGCGTATTTCCTGGGCATGTGCTCGTTCCTGGCCCTGTCGAAAAAAATGCCAACATCGCTCGGCCTGGGCGTGGCGGTGGTCTTCGTTCTCTCCATCACCGCCCCGGCCAACTGGATCATCCACGAGTACGTGCTCCGCGAGGGCGCGCTCGCGTGGCTCGGCCCGCAATTCAAGGAGGTGGACTTAGGCTTTCTCGTATTCATCTCGTTCATAGCCGTCATAGCGGCGCTGGTACAGGTTGTGGAAATGGCGATCGAAAAGTTCTCGTCGAAGCTCTACAGCGCTCTCGGCATCTATCTTCCGCTCATCACGGTCAACTGCGCGATCCTCGGCGTTTCGCTCTTCATGGTGGAGCGCCGGCTAACGCTCGCCGAAACCGCGGTCTTCGGCTTCAGCTCCGGACTCGGCTGGTTCATGGCCATTGTCAGCATGGCGGCAATACGGTGGAAACTGCGCTATTCGAACATTCCCTCCGGCATGAGGGGGCTGGGCATCACCATGCTTGTCACCGGCCTCATGGCCATGGCGTTCATGATATTCTCCGGAATCAGCCTGGGGCACTGATATGATCGTCATCGTAACGGGAGTCGCGGCGTTTTCTTTCATCATCCTCGCGCTCGGCCTTGTCATCATCGCGGCCGAATCACGCCTGGCGCCCAAGGGGGCCGCCCGCATCGTCATTAATGGTGACGCGGAAAAAGCCTTCGATGCTCAGCCGGGCAAGTCCCTGCTCACCGTCCTCTCGCGGCAGGGCATACTCCTGCCATCGGCATGCGGCGGCAAGGGGACCTGCGGCACCTGCAAGTGCCGGGTGACGGAAGGCGGCGGCGACATCCTCCCCACCGAGACGGCGCATATCACGCGCGCCATGGAGAAACAGCACTGGCGCCTTTCGTGCCAGGTCAAGGTGCGGACCGACATGGCTGTGCGCGTTCCCGAGGAGATATTCTCGATCAAAAAATGGGACTGCGAGGTGGTATCGAACAACAACGTGGCCACGTTCATCAAGGAGTTCGTGGTGCGCCTCCCGGAGGGTGAGTCGCTCGACTTCAGGCCCGGCGGCTACGTACAGATCGACATCCCGCCGTACGCGATCGGCTTCGCGAAGGACATCGAGGTGGAGCCCGCATACATCGACGACTGGAAGCGCCTGGACATCTTCGATCTTAAATCAGGGAACGCGTCCACCGACACGCGCGCCTATTCCATGGCCAACCACCCGGCCGAGGGAAACCTCGTCAAGCTCAACGTCCGCATCGCCACGCCGCCCTGGGACTTCAAGCGCAGGCATTTCAGCAATCTGCCCCCGGGTATCGGATCGTCGTACATTTTCAGCCGCAAACCCGGCGACATGGTTTCGATCTCCGGTCCCTTCGGCGAGTTCTTCATACAGGAGACCGGTCGCGAGATGATGTACATCGGCGGCGGGGCGGGCATGGCGCCGCTGCGCTCGCACATCTTCCATTTATTCCATACCGAGAAGACGAAGCGGCGGGTCAATTACTGGTACGGCGCGCGGTCGAAACGCGAGATCTTTTATGAGGACGAGTTCAGGGCGATCGAGAAGAAATTTAAAAACTTTTTGTTCAACATCGCCCTCTCGGAGCCGCTCCCGGAGGACAACTGGAAGGGCAACAGGGGATTCATACACCAGGCGGTATACGAAAACTATTTGAAGAAGCACCACGCCCCAGATGAGATCGAATACTACCTCTGCGGCCCGCCCATGATGCTCGACGCGGTACAGAAGATGCTCGACGACCTCGGCGTCGACCCGGAGATGATCCGCTTCGACAAGTTCGGCTGAGTCGGCCGCTCCCTTGGAGTTTCCGTCCCGGACGGCCCCCGTGTGCTACTTCCCCGGCGCGCCGCCGAGCCCCTCGAGGAGCGCGCGGTATTTCGCCGCCGACTCCTTGCTCCCGGTCCTCTCGTACGCGTCGGCTATTTCGTCGTACGCGTAGCGGAGATGCGTTTCGGCGATCTTCTTTTTCAGCTTCCCGGAACTCAGGCCTTCCTCGATCCCCCGGATCTCGGCGGTATACAGCTCGATGGCCCTCTCAAGGGAGCGCTGTTCCTCGGCGCGTCTGGACAGCGAGGCGTAGAAGTTGGCCATGCGATAATAGGCGGTGCCGTTCTCCCCGCCGCCCGCTATCCGCCGTTTTTTCTCCTCCAGGGCCATCTTGATAAGCGTCCGTGCGCGCTCTTCCTCGCCCTTTTTCCGGAGAAAGGACGCGTAATTGTACAGCGTGTCGGGGTTGCAAAGCTCCGGCGCGGCGACCAGGTACTCGAAGACCTTTTCGGCCTGGACGTCGAGCCCGCGCCGCGGGTACTCCTTTATGGCGAAGAGATTCATCCTCGAGCTCAGGACATCGGGCCACGGCCATCGGACGGAGAGTAAAAGCGCGCTCGCCACAACGGCGCCCGTAAGCAGCCATGCGGGGAGGATATGCAGCCGGTCACGATCGGCCGCGGGTCCAGTATCAAAATAAATGTCGAGCGAGAGGAACGCGAAGCCGTACGCGAAGATGAGCTCGTTGAATTCCTCCGATTTCGGGATGATACCGAAATACGCGAAAACGAGCGCCAGTATGAAATACGGGGCCGTAAAGGGCGGTATCCTCGGCACCTTCAGCCATTCGAGCAGGCGTCCGATTATTCCGAGCTTCCGCCGGGGAATCCACGACAGCAGGAGCCACACGAACACTCCGTTGTGGAAAAGCATTTTGGTGTATTTGACAAAACTCAGGTTGTGCAGGTTGAACTCTCGCTGGTGATTGTGCTCCATGAAGAAATCGGTGGTTTCGATGCCGATGATGCGCTGCCCCCAGCTTATCTCCTCCATGCCGACGAAGAACATGAACAGGAAGAGCAGCGCATTGATCATCGTACGCGCGTCCCTGTTTCTTATCATCGCCCACGCCATCATGACACAGCCCGCGAGGTACGCCGTGGTGGTGGCGTACTCGCCCGGCGTGTCCTCGGATATGAAATACACGTACCACACCGGAAAGTGGTAATAGAGCACCATGATCGCGGCGAAGGCGGCCACGCACACGCCGCTGTTGATCAGAATTGATTTAGTCCTGATGGAGAGCCTGTCGATCATCATCGTCCTCTGGATTCATCGTTGCCGGAATCGGGGCGCCGGCCCCTGTCGGGGGTAAGCATGGAGCCGAAAGGCCGTATTTCAATAATAATTTACCCATTCCTGAAATATTCTTAATATCGAATATTCATACTGCTCATTTAACCCGAACCTGTTCCGGCAAGGTGGTCCGCGCCGGAAACGACAAGCCCGGGGTTCAGACCCCGAGCCTGCGGGCGTGGGAAACGAAAACATCCTCCAGCGTGGCGCCGACTTCCTCGATGATAAAACCGGCGATTCCTTTTCCCCGGAGCGCCTTCGCCAGTTCGCGCTTCAATGGAAAACCCTTTTCGCACATGATGTGGATCTCGCTCCCGAAAATCGCCGCCTCGTCGATAAACGGAAGCGCGGCGACCTCCTCGAACACCTCGATGAAGCGCTCCACCCGAAGCGACCAGACGCTGTACGGCAATGCCGCCTTGAGCGCGGAAGGCGAGTCCAGCGCGATGATCTTCCCCGCGATGATGAGCGCCATGCGGTCGCAGTGCTCGGCCTCGTCCATGTAGTGCGTCGTGACGAAGATGGTCTTGCCGTTTTTCGAGAAATCGTAGATGATCTCCCAGAAAGTGCGCCGCATGATGGGGTCCACCCCCGAGGTCGGTTCGTCGAGAAAGAGCACCGGCGGATCGTGCAGAATCGCTCCCCCCAGGGCCAGGCGCTGCTTCACGCCGCCGGGGAGACTTTTCACAACAGTGTCCTTCCGCCTCCCGATGTCCGCCATTTTCACAACGTACGCGATGCGCTCGCGAAGCCGCGCCCCCTCGAGACCGTAAAGGCTCCCGAAGAACTCGAGGTTCTCGCGCACCGTAAGGTCGTCGTACAGTGAAAACTTCTGCGACATGTAGCCAATGACGGTCTTGATGCTCTCCTGAGCGGTCATGATGTCGAAACCCGCCACGCTCCCCTCTCCCGCGGTGGGCGCAAGGATGCCGCAGAGCATGCGGATTGTGGTGCTCTTCCCGGCGCCGTTGGGGCCGAGGAAACCGAAGATCTCGCCCGCACGGACGTTGAAGCTGATATCGTTCACCGCGTAGAAATCTTCGAAACGTTTCGAGAGTCCGCGTACCTCCACCGAAAACCCGCTCATCGCCGTCACCCTATTCCATTTTTCTGCTGAAACGCCGGACGCTGAAGAAGAGCAGCACGGCGCCAAGTGTGAAAAGCGCCAGCATCTCCGGCCAGAGCACGCCGGCTCCCACTCCCTTCAGGAAAATCCCGCGGATGATCGTGATGAAGTAGCGAAGCGGGTTGAGAAAGGTAATCGCCTGTACCGGCACCGGCATCGCGTAAATGGGAAAGACGAACCCTGAGAAGAGGATCGCGGGCACAAAGAAAAGGAAGGTCGAAAGCATGGCCTGCTGCTGGGTCCGCGAAACCGTCGAGATGTACAGACCAACGGCGAGCGTCGAGAGAATGAACAGTATTCCCGAAAAAAGGAGCAAAGCGAAACTCCCGTTAAACGGCACACGGAACCACGCGATGGTGATGATCGTCACCACGCAGATATCGGCGAATCCTATGATGGCGAACGGCAGGGTCTTCCCGGCCACGAACTCGATTGGCCGAAGCGGCGAGACGACGAGCTGCTCCATGGTGCCGGTCTCGCGCTCCTTCACCACGGACATCGAGGTGAGCATGATCGTGATCAGCGCGATGAGGAGCCCCAGCACCCCGGGGAGCATAAAGTTACGCGAGGCGAGGTCCGGGTTGAAGAGAGCGCGCTCGACCAGTCCGACGCTCTCTTTCATTCGCAGGCCGCCGGTTCCGCGCGACACCACGAGCACCCGTATCCTGTCCTCCAGGTAGTCGAAGGAAAACGAGCCGGTTATCCGGTTGACGTACGACATGATCACCGAGGCCCTGCCCGAGTCGGTGCCGTCCAGGACGAGCTGCACTTCGGCGCCCCGGCCCGATTTGATCCGCTTCGAGAAGCCCCTGCCGACGTGCAGCATGATGTCGGCCTCGCCCCGGTCCATCAGATCCGAGGCGCCGTCCGGGGATTCCGGAAACGCCGCGAGATGAAAATATCCGCTCGCGGTGAAGCGGCGGACGAAATCGCGGCTGGCGGATGAACGGTCCTCGTCGACGAGCACCATCGCTATATCGGTGACGTCGGTATTCGCCGCGTATCCGAAGATGAGGAGCATGAGAATGGGGGAACCGAATAGCACGCCGATCATCCGCCGGTCGCGCAGCACCTGCTTGAACTCCTTGACCACCACGCTTTTAAGGATGCTCTTTCGTATCCACTTCATGAGCGCGCCTCCGGAAGCCGCATCGAAAGTTTTCTCACGCTTCCGGCGAGCACCGCGAGCGCGAAGACCGCCAGGAACACGATCTGCATCCACAACAGGCTTACGCTCACGCCCTTGAGCGCGATCCCCTTTACGAGCACGATCAGGTACTTGGCCGGGATGAGATAGGTGATGGCCTGGACGACGACCGGCATGCTCTTTATGGGGAAGATAAAGCCCGACAGTATGAACGAGGGCAGGTAGGTCACCACCATCGCCGCCTGCACCGAGAGCACCTGAACGCGCGTCGCCGCCGAGATGAGAATCCCAAGGCTCGATGTCCCCGCAAGGAAGAGGAGCGACACCATGCCCAGCTCCACGAAGCTCCCTTTAAGGGGGACATCGAAGACGAAGTATCCGAGCGTGATGGTCGCCGCCACGTCGAAAAGCCCGATGATGAGATAGGGGATGAGCTTTCCGAGCACCAGTTCAAACCCGCGCACCGGCGTGGTGATGAGCGTCTCCATGGTGCCGCGCTCCCACTCGCGCGAAATGGTGAGCGACGCGATGAGCGCGGAGATGATGGCGAGGATGAGGACTATGAGCCCGGGGATGATGAAGTTCTTGCTCCGGAGCTCGGGATTGTACCATATCCTGCTGCGTATTTCGACGGGCATCTTCGGCTCCCGGATACCGGCGCGGGCGAGCTCCCGCACCTTGAGGTCGAGATTAAAGTTCATGATGATCGCGCTCGCGTAGCCGATCGCCACCGTCGCCGTGGTCGCGTCCGATCCGTCGGTGACAAGCTGCACGTCGGTGCTCTTTCCCGACTTGAACCGCCGCTCGAAGCCGGGCGGGATGACGAGCGCCATGGCGACCCGTTCGCTGTCGATGAGCCGGTCGATCTCGGCGTAGCTTTGGACATGGCCGCGCATCGAGAAGTATTCCGTGTGGGAAAACTCCTCCACGAAGCGGCGCGAGAGGGTGCTGTGGTCCTGGTCGTATACGGCCATGCCCACGTTTTTAACGTCGACCGTCAGCGCATAGCCGAAGAGCATGATGAGAAGCGCCGGCGCCACGAGCGCGAGGATGAGGCTTCGCGTATCGCGGCGCACCTGCAGCCACTCCTTGCCGGCAACGGCGAGAACCCGGACCAGCGAATGACCGGCTTTCATCGCTTTGCGCCTTTGGAAATGATTTCCATGAAACAGTTTTCAAGCGTCGGCACTTTCGTCTCGGCCGCACCGGCGCGAATGCCCCTGCGGGAAAGCGCGGCTTTTATGCGTTTCCCGGCGCGCCCGGCGTCGTCCACGAAGAAGCGCAGCGCGTTCCCCTCGCGGATGATGGAAGCGAACTCCCCGCTCTCCAACAGAACGGCCTCGGCCTTCCACACGTCCGACGGCCGGATCTCGACAAGCACCCTGCCGATGCCCGCCTTTATCTCGGTCGGGCTTCCCGTAACCACGAAACGCCCTTCGTACATGAGCGCGACCCTGTTGCAGCGCTCGGCCTCGTCCAGGTAGGCGGTACTCACCACGATGGTCACGCCCCCGGCCAGCAGGCCGTAGAGTATCTTCCAGAACTCGCGCCGCGATACCGGGTCCACGCCGTTCGTCGGCTCGTCGAGCAGAATGAGCCCGGGCCGGTGCACAAGGCAGCAGGCGAGCCCCAACTTCTGCTTCATGCCGCCCGAAAGCTTTCCGGCAAGGCGGTCCCTGAAGGGACCGAGCCTGCTGAACTCGTACAGCCCCTTCTCGCGCTCCCTGATCTCCCTGCGCGAAACACCGAACACCCTCCCGAAAAAATGTATGTTCTCCTCCACCGTGAGGTCTTCGTACAACCCGAAGCGCTGCGGCATGTATGCGAGGTTCTCCTTTATCAGGAAGGGATCACCGGCCACGTCGACGCCCCCCACCTCGATGCTCCCGGAATCGGGAGGAAGGATGCCCGCGACCATCCGAAGCAGGGTGCTCTTCCCGGCCCCGTCCGGGCCGACTATCCCGAATATCTCACCCCCGCGCACGGAAAAGGACAGGTCGGCAACGGCCCGCGTTTTTCCGAAAGTTTTCGAGATGTCGCGCGCGTGTATCACTTCTTTTCTCCATTCGTAATGATGACCGCGTCGGCGGGCATGCCCGGCTTCAGCGCCTGGTCGGGATTGTCGACCGCGATCTTTACCGCGAACACCAGCTTAACCCGCTCTTCCTTCGTCTGGATGGTCTTTGGCGTAAACTCGGCCTTGTTCGAGATCGCGACCACCCTGCCCGCGAACGCCCTGCCGGGGAACGAGTCCACGTACACCTCGGCCTTCTGGCCCAGCTTTACCAGTCCCAGCTTCACCTCGTTGACGTAGACGTACATCCACGGCCTGGTGATGTCGGCGACAGTCACGATCGGGGTTCCCGGAAACGCCATCTCGCCGACCTCGAGGTTCGTATCGAGCACCACGCCGCCGATCGGCGAGTAGAGGACCGCGTTGGTGATCGCGGCCGATACCTGATCGTGCGCGGCGCGCGCCACGCGGTAGGCCGTTTCGGCGTTGTCCAGGTCCCGCCGCGAAACCGAGCCCGAGGCGAAGAGCGCCTTTATGCGGGCGAGGTTGCGCTCCGCGTTGGTGAGATTGGCCTGCGCGGAGTTACGCTGCGCTGACAGCTCGTCGTACTCCAGGCGCACCAGAAGCTCGCCCCGGTCGACCGGTTCCCCCTCCGCCTTCGGAAGACTCGCGACACGCCCGGCTATCTTCGAGCTCATCTCTATCTCGGTGACCTCCACGGTACCCGAGCCCTCTATACGCGCGTCGTCCTTCCCGAGGTGGCGGAACACCTCGAAATAGAGCGTCGAAACGACGAGCGCCGCGGCCGCAAGCGCGAGCGGAATCATTTTTTTCCTGTTCATTTTCGCACATCCTCCATTATGATGCCGTCATCATCCGAGCCGATCTCCCTCCCGAGCTCGGCCAGGGAGCCGTAGTAGGCGTTGATCGCGTTGATATAGCCGGCGCGCGCGTTTGTGCGGGCGAGCTCGGCCGAAAGGAGCTCCGAATTCTTGATGACGCCCGCGCGGTAGCTCTCGCGCGCGATCCGGAGGCCCTCCTCCGCGGTGGACACGTTGTCCTTCTGCGACCTGATCGTCAGGCAGGCGGTGATCAGGCGCGAGTATTCGGCGTTAACCGAAATCTCGACGCGCCGTTTGAGCCGCTCGAGCAGTTCAGCCGCCTCCTTCTCCCTCCCGGCCGCCTCGCGCTCCAGCGCCCGGGTCTGGTCGGCCGGGATGAGCGCGCCCCAGCGGTAGGTCGCCGCCGCGCGAACCTGCCAGGTGGTCTGCCAGTCCTCGCTTCCCGCGATCTGCGACAGATCGGGTGACATCGCCGGCGGCATCCCGAGGTCGACCCGGCTGGGGAGATACATGGTGCGCCCATACGAACCGCTCACCGAAAATGTGGGCCACAGGTAGAACGAGCTATGCGCCATTCTCGCGTGCGACTCGGCATCGCGTTTCAACTCGACCTGGATGATCTCCGGCCGGTTCCGAAGCGCCGTGCGCACCAGCGCCTCCTTTTTGGCGGCGTGATCGCCGGCGGGCATCCGGTAGGACTCGCTTTCCAGTACCGATTCGTCGGGGACGTGACGAACGGCGCCGCTGCCGAGATGAAAATTGAAGGTGTCGAGCATGAGGGCGTAATTGTTCTCGGCCTCGAGGAGCAGCGGCTCCTGGCCTTTTAGCCGCACCTGGGCCTGGAGAAGCTCGAATCGCGGGACGCTGCCGGTACGGAAGAGGTTCTCGACGTCTTTCAGGTTCGATTTCAGAAGATCGAGCGATTCCCTGCGCAGCGTTATCATCTCACCGGCGGCAAGCGCCCCGAAATAGCTCCTGATGACCGCGGACTCGGTTTCCCCTTTCACGCGCCGCACTTCCTCCTTCTCCGCCGCGTACGCGGCCCGGGAGGCGGCAAGCGAATTATAAAAGATTCCCGGGTTGACACCAAGGCGGATCTGGACGAACCTGATGTCGTATTGCCCGTCAGTGAGGCTCATGAACCCGCTCTCGGCATACTGCCGCGCGAGCGAAGCCTCCGATTCGAGAACTGGAAAGAGCTTTCCCCACTCGCCGTTCACACGCTCCTTCGCCTGCGCGAGCCTCGTGAGTGCGATCCGGTACTCCCGGTTGTTCGCCAGGGCCACCCTCACCGCCTCGTCCACCGATATCTTACGCGGGGCCTCATCCGCCGCGGGGGTGCTCCCCGTCGCGGCGAGCATGATCGCCGCGGCAATGGCCGCGATACGGACGATCCCGTTTCTTTTCATGCCTTTCATCTCGCCCTCCCACCGGATTCCATTCCGTTTTTGAGGATGTTCATGAGGTTGCTTTCAAACCGCGCCATGTAGTCGCCCTTGAAGGCCATCTCCTCCAGCA
>DATIKU010000057.1 GCA_035477215.1 Spirochaetota bacterium
CAGGGGAGGCGCAAGACCCGCTCCCCAGGGAGACCTGGCCGCCGCGTTAGTAGCCCGCTTCGGCTCGCTGGACGCCTTTCGGACCGAGTTCGCCGCTGCGGCCACAAAGCGTTTCGGCTCGGGCTGGGCATGGCTCTCGCTGAACGCCCTTGGCGAGCTCGTCATCCATTCCACCCCCAACCAGGACAGCCCGATAATGGAAGGGCTCGTGCCGATACTGGGCCTGGATGTGTGGGAGCATGCCTATTACCTGAAATACCAGAACCGTCGTCCCGACTACATCGAGGCATTCTGGAAGGTGCTGGACTGGGCGCAGGCCGGGGAAAACTACCGGCTGGCCCTGGAAGGGATGGACCGTTGCATTCCCGTGGCGGTAAGAAAGGTCTCCTGAGTCAGTTGCAGGGATAAGGAGTATCATACGCATGTATTGCCCTATCCGCTCCGCGCCTCAAATGCGCGGGGTGGCGGCGTGCTGACAGGTTTCCGTTGTTTTCCGCCGCACGAACATGTTTTTTGACTTGTTAAATTACCACTTTTATTCCGGAATTGTCCACAGAAGGCGCTCCGGTAACGGTCGCGCCGGTCCTTTTAGCGTTCGGAGGTCTGCATGCGAAAAACACCCACTGCAAAGGGCGGCTCGCTGGGGCGCGCGGTGCGTTCGAGGCGGGAGAAACTAAAATTAGGCGTCGAGGAGCTCGCCGCCAGGACCGGGCTCACAGAAGCGCATATATCGGACATCGAGGAAGGCCGGGGCTTCGCACCGGTCGGCGACATCCTTAAAATCGCGCGGGTGCTCACCATCGATCCGGGCGAACTGTTAAAAAAGAAACCGGCCGACGCCAGGGAGCAAGTGAAGACGAGGATTCGCGACTTCAAGAGCCGCGAGCAGGCCTACGAATACGAGGTGCTCACCCCCGACGCCCTGAAAGGACACCTGCGCTCCTTCAGGGTGACGATCCCGCCGCGCTCGGACCTTCCGGGCCAGCGCTACCAGCACGAGGGCGAAGAGTTCGTGTATGTGCTCAAGGGCGAGGTGGTCATACGGGTGGGCCAGAAAGACCATCATCTTAAAAAGGACGACACGCTCCACTTCGACTCGAATATCCGGCATTCGCTGCGCAACCCGGGCGGAGCGAAGACCGTACTCATCGTCACCCTCTTCACCCCATAGGAAACCCAATGAACCTTCCACTCACCGACGAACAGATGATGATACGCGACATGGTACGGGAATTCGCCAACGGCGAGATCGAGCCATATGCGCAGGAGTACAATACGCGCGGCGAATACCCGGTCGAAATTCTAAAGAAACTCGGCTCGCTGGGACTTTTCGGCATGATGGTGCCCGAGACCTACGGCGGCGCGGCGGCCGGGGCCGTGAGCTACAGCCTGGCCCTGCAGGAGATTGCGTGGGCCTGCGCCTCCGTGGCGGTGACGCTCTCGGTTACAAACCTCTGCACCGAACCGATACTCCACTACGGCTCGGAGGAGCAGAAGCGCGAGTTCCTGGTGCCGCTGGCCTCGGGCGAACACGTGGGCGCCTTCGCCCTCACCGAGCCCGAAGCCGGGTCGGACCCCTCATCGCTCAAGACCTCCGCCGTAAAAAAGGGGAACGGTTACATTCTCAACGGCACCAAGCAGTTTATAACGAACGGATCGTATGCGGGCGTATTCATTCTCATCGCGCGCACCTCCGCGGACAAGAACGGCTGTACGGCTTTTCTGATTCCGGCGGGGACAAAGGGTTTTCGACCCGGGAAAGAAGAGAAAAAGATGGGCCTGCTCGCCTCGAACACCGTGGAGATGGTACTGGAGGACTGCGAGGTCCCCGCGCGCAATGTACTGGGCAAGCCCGGCCTCGGGCTCAAGGTCGCGCTGGGCGCGCTCGACAGCGGAAGGATCGGCATCGCCTCGCAGGCGACGGGCATGATAGGGGCGAGCCTCAAAGAGGCGGTCACCTACGCGTCCGAGCGCAGGCAGTTCGGGAAGGCCATCATACGGCACCAGTCCATAGGGAACATGATCGCGGATATCGCGGTCGATCACGAGGCCGCGCAGCTCCTCACCTGGTCGGCGGCGAGCCTGAAAGACCGCAAGGTCCCCTTCTCGCGCGAGGCCTCCATCGCCAAGCTCTTCGCGACCGAAGCGGCCAACCGCTCGGCATACAAGGCGCTGCAGGTGTTCGGCGGGTACGGCTACATCCGCGACAACAAGATAGAGCGTATCTACCGCGACGCGCGCGTGACCACCATCTACGAGGGCACCTCCGAGGTGCAGCGGATGGTGATCGCGCGCGAAACCGAAAAGGGCGCGTGAATTAGCGGCGCACCACCAGCGAAACCGCCTCACCGCCGCCCAGACAGAGCGAGGCGAGGCCTGTGTGCGCGTCGCGCTTCTCGAGCTCGTGGATGAGCGTGACCAGTAACCGACAGCCGCTCGCGCCGATGGGGTGTCCCAGCGCCACGCTTCCGCCGTTCACGTTGACCTTCGCGGCGTCGAGGCCGAGCTCCCTCTCGATCGCCACGCTCGATCCGCTGAACGCCTCGTTAACCTCGAAGAGGTCCACATCTTTGATCGCGATTCCTTCTTTCTTAAGGCATTTGGGGATGGCCCAGATCGGCGCAACCAGCACGTATTTCATGTCGATGCCGTACGAGGCCTGAGCACCCACCACGGCGCGCACCGTAAGCCCGAGCTCCTTCGCCTTTTCGCGCGACATGAGCACGACCGCGGCGGCACCGTCGCTTATGATCGAGGCGTTACCCGCCGTGCCCCTTCCGCCCTCTTTAAAAGCGGGCCTCATCTTCGCCAGGGTCTCGTAATCCGTTTCAACGGGACATTCGTCGGTATCGAAGAGGACCTCGCCCTTCTTCGATTGTATGGGAACCGGCACTATCTCGTCCTTAAAGCGCCCCGACTTTATCGCCGCCACCGCCCGACGATACGACTCGGCCGCGAAGCGGTCCTGGTCCTCGCGACTGACATTGTATTTCTCCGAACAGAGCTCGTTCGAGATACCCATGTGAAAATCGTTCACCACGTCCCACAGCCCGTCGTGCACCATGTGGTCGAGAATTTTACCGTCACCCATCCGGAACCCGAAGCGCGCTTTTTCCATGTAGTACGGGGCCATGCTCATGTTCTCCATGCCGCCGGCCACAACGACCTCGGCGTCGCCGGCCTGAATGGCCTGTGCCCCAAGCATCACGGCCTTGAGGCCCGAGCCGCAGACCTTGTTGACCGTGATCGCTTCGGCCTCCCAGGGCATGCCGGCCTGCACCGCGGCCTGTTTGGCCGGGTTCTGGCCGTAGCCGCAGGGAAGCACCATCCCCATTATGACTTCGTTAACGTGCTTTTTCTCGAAGCCCGCGCGACGCACCGCCTCCTCGATGGCGATGGCACCGAGTTTTGTCGCCCCGATACCGGCAAACGAACCGTTAAAGCCACCAAGCGCTGTGCGGCATGCGCTTACTATGACCACTTCTTTCATGGAATGCTCTCCTTTTTGTTTCGGTGTGCAATGTCGGAAAACCCGCCGCCGCCTGCGCGATGCCCGACGAAGCGCGGAATTCCCGGTTACACACCGTTTACTGACCGCTCCCGCTAATACCTTTACTTCGGCGCCATTCGAATTGCGCCGTCGAGCCTGATCGTTTCTCCATTGAGCATGCTGTTTTCGATTACATGGATGACCATCGCGGCGAACTCGTCGGGGCGTCCCATGCGGCGCGGAAACGGGACGCTCGCGCCGAGCGACGCGCGCACCTCTTCGGGAAACGAGGCCATCATGGGCGTGTCGAAGATGCCCGGGGCGATGGTGACGGCACGTATGCCCGAGTCGGCGAGGTCCCGCGCCACCGGAAGCGTGAGGCCCACGACGCCCGCCTTCGAGGCCGCGTAGGCCGCCTGGCCGATCTGCCCGTCGAAGGCGGCGACCGACGCGGTGTTGATGATAACGCCGCGCTCGCCGCCGGCGTCGGCTTCGTTCGCGAGCATCTTCGCCGCGGCGAGCCGTATAACGTTGAAGGTGCCGACAAGGTTCACCCGGATGATCCGCTCGAAAATGGCCAGATCCATGGGGCCTTTTTTGCCCGCGGTGCGGGCGGGCGATGATATCCCCGCCGAGTTCACCGCTACATTTACCTTCCCGAATTTCGCGATCGCCTGGTCGATGGCCTTCATTACGTCCGCTTCGCTCGCCACGTCGGCGCGGCAATACACGGCACTTGCTCCAAGTTCGGCCTCCAGGCTGGCGCCCGTCTCGTCGGCGATGTCCAGAATCGCCGCCCTGCCTCCCCTGCCGGTTATTTCCCGTACAACGGCCTCGCCAAGCCCCGATGCGCCTCCGGTCACGACCGCGACGACTTCATTTATCTTCATTCCACTCTCCTTGTTATATACCGTGAATACGATTCCGCCGTCATGATGCGACAGAGAACCGTACTTCTGTCGGCGAAACCCGAAACGACTTTCATTATGCGACAGGGGCGAAGTATTCCGCTGGAATTCAAAAACATGCACTATTTTTTGTCAACATACTTGTTTGCGGGTTCGTGGAATTAATGCGGCAGGGACAACGGACTGTTTGTTTTTTCATCGCATGGATGGCGTTTAAATACGGTATACCCGTATTCGCGCGCGGCGCAATGAAGCGTTTCGACCCATGCCGACTTGACCGCGCGGACTGTAGGAATAAACGATGATTGGCATCATCCGGACGGGGCTGTACACTTCCGGGGTCAATAAGGGTATGTCGCGCGTTTTTGCCTCGCCGGTTTCCCCCTCGTCGACGATGACGCCCCGAAACTCCGGCAACGCGCGGCGGCTTAACGAATACACGAAGGATTGCATGAAAAAGGCATTGGCAATCGCATCGGCGCTGATTTTCGTTTCGAGCTTCATGTCGACCGGCGCTATGGCGGCATGCTACAGCTTCGGCAGCGAGAGCGAGATAAAGGTGTGCGTGCCCGGCGACCCGTTCTCGGACAGAAAAAAGGCCCGGGATATCTGCAGGAAGGCCAAAGGTTCGGATTGCGGGAATGTCTCCAGCTACTCGAGCTCCTGCCACAGCAATTCGGGCAAGTGCTACGACCAGAACGGGAAAGCGAGCCGCAGCCTGAGCGGATACTGATTCTTTCGCGGGGTGAAATTATAAATGCCGCCCGCTGCCGCTTTGCAAGCGCGGCGCGGCCTCTTTCATTTCCTCGACCGGGCTCGCAGTATCCTGAAAATTCGGCGGAACGGCTTGACAGGATACCCGGTTAGTTTTCATATAACAATGAACGGAGCGGATACGGCCCTGCCGGGCAGGCGCGTCGCCGGAAGGAAGACATCGAAGGCTCACGCGTATAACGCATCACCGAAATCGGCGAATAATCGACCATCGGATACCACCTGGAACAGGTAGAAGCGATGAAACAACTTACCATTTTATTCGTACTGATCGCCCTGACCACCGCGACTGTCTCGTGCGGCAAAACATCATACTTCCAATACCAGAAATATCCGGAGGTCCGCTCGCTCCTCGACATCACACCCGACTATCCGGCCGTTCGCTTTGTCGTTTTTTCGGACACCCACTTTCACGACGCCTCACTGGGAAGCTCGGGAGCGGCCTACACGAAATATCTCAAGGACGATTCCAAGCTTCTGCACCTGAGCGGCAATATCCTGGACGCGGGCATTGCCAGGATCGCGGCCGAAAGGCCGGATTTCGTCCTCGTGCCCGGAGACCTCACCAAGGACGGGGAGAGGATAAACCACGAACGGTTCAGGGACAGGATCAAATCCCTGGCGAAGCGTTTCCCGAAGATTTACGTTGTCCCGGGGAATCACGACATCAACAACGGCATGGCGTGCCGGTACAACGGCGACGCGATCGAGCCGGTGGAGACTGTTACGTCGGCCGAGTTCTCGAAGATTTACGCGGACTATGGGTACGACGGTGCGTCGGCAAAGGATGAATCGTCGCTGAGCTATGTCGTCGAACCGGCCGCCGGACTCTGGGTCCTTGCACTGGACTCGTGCATATACCGCGACAACAAACCGGGAAAACACCCGGAAACCGATGGCGAATTCTCCGAGGCAACTCTTAAATGGATCGAGGCGACGCTCATCCGGTCCAAGAAGGAAAAAAAGGCCGTTATCGCATTTTCGCACCATGGAATAATGGAACACTACCCCTATAACGAAAGGTACTACGGCAGGTTCGTCATCAACCAGTACGAGCGGGTGTCGGAGCTCTTCGCCGCATACGGAGTCAAACTGGTATTTACCGGCCACTACCACGCCCAGGACATCACCGTGAAGAAACTCGATACGCCGGGCCGGTTTGTCTTCGATATTGAAACCGGCTCGTTTGTGACTCACCCCACCCCCTACCGGGTGATCACGATCGACCATGGCCAGAAAGTCCGCATCGAGAGCCGCTTCATCACCTCCATCGCCTCGAAGAGGGAAGGCTTCGAAAGGTACGCGTACGATTATATATACAACGGCACACTGGGAATGGTCGAAAAAGCCCTCCGTAAATACAGGGTATCCGCAAAGGATATCGAGGCGGTCGCCCCCGATATAACGCGGGCATATGTGGCGCACCTTCGCGGAGACGAGAAGAAGCCGGAAAAACCGATCAGCGCCAGCAGTCCGGGACTCATGGGCAGGGTGGCGATGAAGTTCCAGGGAAAGCTGATCGAAGGCTGGAACACGGACCTGCCCCCGGCCGATAATGAATTGGAGATCGATCTGAAGACCGGGGAGTGGCGGTAGTATCGGTGCGAGGTAAAAATCAACCCACTTTCTGCCTCAGATACAGCCGCTGCCCGGAACGGCATGATGAATCCGCAACGTGGAGTGCCAACCCCGCCGGCTAAAATCCGATATAGAACCCGTTGTTCTGCGCGGCCAGCTCCCTGAGGAACGCAACGGCCTCGGAGTCTTCCTGGTTACGAAATTCGGTGCCGACGCCCACGGTGAAAATCTTTTTACCCTTCCTGTTCATCTTCTTTATCGAGGCCAGGAGTTTCGCCCTGGTCGTGATCTTTTTCCGTATGGAATCGGGCTGGCCGTCGCTGAAGAGGATTATTCCCTCGGCGTCGGCATAGGCTCCGGCGGACAGGACGAATTCCAGTACCGCCTCGGTCGGGGTGTCGTGATAGGGATCCAGGCAGGCGATCTTCTTGTAAAAGCCGATTTTCTCTTTTTCAGAGACTACATTGACGAGCTTTCCCTCGAAGTACCCGTACTTATAACACGTCAGGCGCGGATTGTCGTACGCCTCGTCCCTGGATTCGTAGGAAACGCATTCCGGTCCGGGTTTCGGCTGTATCCGGAAGTTCGGATATACGATCCTGTTGATGTTTTCGTAAAATGCCGGGAAATAGACTATGTCCATCCAGTAGCTTTCGTTCATGGCGGCGATGAGCATCTTCACCGCTGCCTTCACCTGCGAGAGCCGGTCCTCTTTGTATTTGTTGTTCTGAGGCGCCATGCTTCCCGAAAGGTCCAGACACATCACTATTTTATACGGTATCTTGTAGGTGATGAGCGCTTCGGCCTCGCGGGGGGAGCCGAACATCTCCTTTTTTATCTCGGCGATCTTCTGCAGGGTGACGGTAAACTTGTCGGCCGTCGAATTGATGATCCGGGTGATGGCGGAGACCCTGTCGATGGCCTCCGGGTGTTTCCCCTGATATTTCTGAAGCTCTTTCCTCGCCGCTTCAAGTTCGGCGGTGGTCTTCGAGAGCTCGGTGGAGGCGGTGACAAGCTCGGACTTTAGGTCCTGGCACGTCATGGATTCGATCCCGATCTTCTGGGTCAGAAGGATGATCATGAGCACCATGATGGCGCCAAACGCCCCGGTTATTACATCCAGCATCGACAGATTGAAGATATTTATTTCCCGGCCGGGCCGTTTCATGGGCTATTTCTTCCCATCGCTCACATGGAGCCTGTTGATGAGGTTTGTGAGCACGTATTTCCCCGCGCGGTTTAACACCTCCTCCTCGCCCTTCTGGACGATGTTCATGAGGAACACCAGGATGGCTGAGAGGACCAGCGCGACGATGGTGGTGCCGAAGGCGAAGCTGAGATCGGCGGTCACGGCCTGGAACTGCAGCACCTTGTCGCCCTGGGCGCCCATCAATTTATTTATATCCATCTTGTTGAGCGCATCGGCGATCCCGACCACGGTCCCTATGAACCCAAAGGTGGGTATCGCCCATACCAGGTAGCGGCTCAGCGAGTACCTGAGATCAAGCCGGTGAATGCTCAGGTCGAAGGTGCTGTTGAGCACCGAGATGGTGTCGCTTACCGAGTGCGACTTGGAATACTGCAGTATGCAGGTGTTGATGAGGTCGGGCAGAAACGCCTCGGCCCGGACGGCGGCGTTGGCCACGTTTATCCGTATGGTTTCAATTGCCTCATCCCTCGTAAGCAGTTCCCCTTCCTCCTCGGGAAGGAATCCCGACTTCTGCAGAAAGACGCTCTCCTCGACGCTGCAGAGCCATCGCACCCAGAGCTGCCCGAGGCCTATGAAAAAGAGCAAATGCATCAGGTTTTGCAGGCTGAAGGGATACACCCGCGAGGAGGTCTGTCCGAGGATCAGATCGCCCGCATGGCTGCCTCCGATAAAGATGGTCATGAGCGCTACGAATACGCTTGCGGCGGCCACTGAAAATCCCAGAGCCGCCCAGTTTCTTCTGGAATAGTCCATACATACACTCCCTTAAAGAATTAGCCTTGCCGCAAATCCTGCGCATACCGGGTTTACTCCCGCCGGCGGTGGGGTAAACCCGATACATTTCTCTGTTATGCAACAACTCTATTGAACGAGGACGGCCAAGACGGGTCCTTTATCTCCTGGGGAGGCATTCCCCGGCGTCGTCCCGGTAATAGCCTTCTTTACACACACAGGCGCCCTTCCGCTCGGCCCATGCTTCATTCGCCTTTACGCATTTTTTGACACACACGTATGTGGCGCTTCCCTTGCCCCGGGGGACCATTCGCTCGTCGTCCGCGCACCTGTCGACACAGGCTCCGCGGTATGAGATTATTTTACAGGGCTCGCAGCGATCAGTGCGGGGGTTCAACCGGTGGCCCTTCACGCATTCACAGGCGCTTCGGTCCGAGTTCCACTGCTCATGCTCCCTGCAGTCGCAGTATCCGTCTTCGTTTATTATGCCCCTGCGGGCCTCGCACTTTGTCCTCAGGCTTTCCCGCTTTTCCGCCTGCCTCTGGGACTGCGTTTTCCAGGCGGCGCGTTCCTTTTTCATCTTTTCCATCTCGCGGTCGAGCTCTCTCTGCTTCTCGGCCAGCCTCTTCTCTTCCTCGGTCTTTTCCTTTCCTTCAATCTCAGTCGTTAATATCACTTTTGCGCTGTCAAGCTCGGCCTGCCTGATCCTGATATCCGTTTCACGGTCGTCATGTTCCTTTTTGGCACGGTTCAGCTCCATGCGGGTTTCGTCGAGCTGCGTTTTAGCGGTATCAAGCTCCTTCTTCATGCTCTGCATCTGCTCGGTGGCCTGGCCCAGCCTGCCCCGCGTGCTTTCCAGTTCACCGATGGTGGTATCCAGTTTCTTTCTGGCCGCCGCCAGTTCCCTGCCCGTGTTCGAGAGATCCTCTTTGGCCCCCATGAGGCTTCCGATCGTTTTGTCCAGCTGGCCCCTGGTGGCACCAAGCTCACCCCTGGTTTTGTTGAGTTCTTCGATTGCCTTGTCGAGCTCGTTACCCGTAGTATCGAGCTTTTCCTTTACCCGGTCGTAATTGTCCTTAAGGGAGATCATCCGCCATTTCATTTCGGCTTCACGCTCGCGTATGCGCGAGGAAAGGCCGAAGTTGAACCGGGCGGCTATTCCATAGTTCAGCGCAATCTTATGGCCTGGGGAAATCTCCAATGCAGGCGCCACGAATGCCGACAGGGTTATGGGGTAGCGCAGAAACGGCATGGATAATCCAACGGGAATCCGCAGGTTTCTGTAGGTCTCGTTATTCCGGTATCCACCCAGCGAACCGAAGCCCGTGAATACCCGGATGCGCGTGCCCGCCAGACGATAGAGATCGTGGAACTCGTAGAGAAGGTCGAATGAATAATACAGGTCCCCATTGAGGGCGGCCCCCACCGAGATGTCCAGGCCGAAAGCGTCGGTTATCCAGTAGCGCATATCCAGCCCCGAGGGCGTGCCGACAACTCCGCCGATTTCGAAGTTCCTCTTCTGCGTAAATGGATACGACTCCGGGTAGGGGTCGCGGGCGTTTTCCGTCATTTCCACGGCATTCAGATGTGCGTTTCCCGGCCCCAGTATTATTAAGGCACATAGCACCAGGCTGACTGTGATTGGATTTACCGGTGGTTTCATGGGCGATCTATCCTGCTAGTATACTGAGGATGATCATAAAAGCCTAATACTTTATTTACCAGAGGCTGATTCCGCCCGTTTGCGCTTGATACATCTTTCCGACATGCCATGATCTCAACCTGCGCCGCGAGAAGACTGCCAACTGCCCAAAAGGGTGCCCGTTCAATGCGACACATCTTCACTCATCACAATACACACAGTTTCCACAATTTACTCCACCCCACGGGACCGGGGAATGCCGGAGTAATATATTTGACTATTAAAGCGAATAATGTTATTATACAATTGTATTTAACATATTGTACACACCGGATCCGTAATGACGGTGATTGGATGTACCGGCGGACTCACGGGCAATCAATCCTGACAGTATACTCGCAAGACTCGGGGATACCCCGCAACGGGAGGATAGACGCTCTTCCCGGTTACGCAACGGCTCTAATCCTGAATACGTCAGACATCAATGTCACAGCAGAGGCTCCTTTCCATCGCCGTGGCGCACAGCGAGACCAGTAATCCTTAACATATCATGACGGGGAAAGGCGATCTCGATGAAACATTTCAATCTAATCATATCGGCGACAATCGTCGGCATATCGGCAATTCTATGCTTTCAATTTATTTTACATTCGATTTCCAACCAGAACTACAAAAACGATCATGCCGAGCTCAACCATGTCAAATTCGGGCTTTTCAACGCCGGCGAATGGAAGAAACAGATCAATGAAATCATCGCCGAGGAGATAAACAGGTTTTATCTGTCGAGGACAAACGAACGGGAGCTCAAAAAGAAAATCGAAATTCTGCTGAATACACTGATTGACGAAGTCGACAGTAAAATCAGGAAAGCAAACGCCGGCTCCGCGGAGGGCTGGATCAGACAATCATTCATAAACACTTTCATCAGCCTGGATGACATTAAAAAAGGCATTCCCCAGTATGCTGATGCGATCATCCACGAGATGACGAGAACGAAAACTCGAGCCCATTTAAAAGCTCTGTTGAACAAGCAGCTCGAGAAATATTTCAGGCAGACCTTTGATGTACAGGACAACTCGCAACTGGACCGCATCCTGCTCGAGACCAACTCCACCGATATCCAGAGTGCAAGGGTCAGGCTCAAGGAGGTGATTTCAGACACGCAAAGCCGGATCGTCATAGAGTCAACGCTGTTGATTATTCTGCCCGTTATACTTTTTGCTCTATCCGGTTTAAGCAAACGTCCCCTGCTCCCGTCCCGGTATATTTTCCTCGTTCTATCACTCATACTGTTGCTGACTGCCGGCGTAACCACTCCCATGATCGATATGGAAGCGAAAATCTCGCAAATCAGTTTTGTATTGATGGGGCACCCCATCCAGTTCACTGATCAGGTATTGTATTTCCAGAGCAAGAGTATTCTGGATGTATTCTGGATTATGATTACACACGCTGATTTTCAGATGAAATTTGTCGGGATTCTGATGGTTATATTCAGTGTCGTATTTCCACTGTTGAAAATCATCTCCACGTTTGTGTATTATTTCAATTATCACCAGGGGAGAGAAAATCCTATAGTCAGGTTTTTTATTTTAAAATCCGGGAAATGGTCCATGGCCGACGTTATGGTGATTGCAATTTTCATGGCGTATATCGGTTTCAACGGAATTATCACCAGCCAGTTCGGCCAATTAAGCTCGAAAAGCCAGGACCTGGTGATTCTGACCACAAATGGGACCTCCCTCCAGCCGGGTTATTACCTTTTCCTGACATATACCATCCTGGCCTTGTTCTTGTCAGGATTTCTGACCAGAGAAGCACTGGCGGATATTGAGTGGCCGAGGCGCCCATCCGCATATTCCATATCCCTTTTCGACAAAGCGTCGAATTAGAGAGGAGTGTGCCATGAAATACAATGTCATCACCCCAACCATCCCGTATCATTCCAGTGGTTCCATCTCGCGCAAGATCACTGGCGGAGCAATCGTCGCAGCACGAACGCCATATCTCAACTCAATACAGAGGCAAATATCATGGGCAGGCTGCTAGTCCTGTCATTTCTAATTATTCTGGCTTCTGCATCCATGGCCGGTTATTATTTTGTCACAGAGATGATTATCTCGGGAGGAAAACAAATAGCCGATGGTCAAAAACGCCTGGAAGAAGGACAGCCGGCACTCGAGGAAGGGAAAGCCAGGATAGCAGCCGGCAGGCGGGAACTATCAAAGGGCCAAGAAGAGTACGACCGGGCCAGAGAGAATCCCTTTCTGGTGCTGGTGGACAGACTGCTTAAGGGCGGGAAGGGCTTCGAGGATGCCCGCAGGCGGATAGCCGAAGGATTGGAGCGGATAGCCAGAGGAGAGGACGAGATCGATTCCGGGACAAGGCTGCTTGGCGCAGGAGAGATTGAACTTCAACTGGGGATGGCGCAGTTAAAGCGGGCCAAGGATGTACGTGTCGCCTTCGTACTCGCGGCATCATTATTCACGTTTCTATCGATCTTTTTGGGCTTCCGCTGGAGACGATCATTCCCCCGGATCTTTAAACGCAGGCGATCATGACAATCCATCCAGCCCATGTGCCCCGACGAACCGGTCCCGTCTTTTTACGGCCTTATACTGTATTTCGCATGCAGCTTTTCAGATACATGGAAACGCCCTGTCTTCTCTGTAAGTTTGTTTCTGCTCATGTCGCTTTTTTCCATGCGTGTTTAAAAATATGTGCAAGCAACTATCCTTGAAAAAGAGACTGCCTATTTTAGTAGTTGAAATCATCTCAAATACATGTATATTTAATCTGTGCCTCAGACAGGGGATCACGTTTTCATCCAGGCAGGGATTGGACAAGCCCGATAATCGTCCGTTCGAATGGGAGATGTCACACCCTAAAAACAATTGCAAGGAGGTTAATATGTGGTTTGTTATCACAGCGCTGGTAATTGTACTTCTGGTGATAGTAATAGTCAGACTGATTTGAAATCTGGTCGCGTGTAATGGATTATGCGCAATCACTGCAAGCATAACCCATCAAAGCTGATTCCAAATTTCATTTGTTCTCAATCGGAATCGGCTTTCCGGGGTGCCGCGTATCGACCCAGCCTCCCATCAGCATTGAGTGGTATTGATCCCCGTATTTGCTCAGACAAAGCATCCGCAAACCTGATTGTTCGAAAATTTTGTTTATCATGGAAGCACATGTCCGCTTTCATACAAAACCTGAGGACGCATATGGGTAGTTTACTGCGGACCACGGGCCTGGTCCTTTTTATGCTGTGGATGCCGGGTATTATCACGTCGTATTCTCTCGGCGGTACATCCACATGTTACTGCTTATCGCAATTATCGTGATCGTTGCCTGGTTCCTTTTCGGTCACCGAAGGTAAAGCAGGAGGGATCGTGTATAACCGGAATGTTTTATGGTCAAATCCGGTGGTCGTGTATCCGGTTGATGGGAGCGGGTCCATTTACCGGAACAGCAAAAATCGTTCCCTCGGATACGCTAGAGGGCTGCTGTTACTTCAAGAAACGCCCAGCCGCGGGGTGGGAACCGTTGACCGATACGGCCGGCGGAGACCGCTGAAGAATAATTGCATACATTGTCCGACTTCGGAATCGCTGCGATCGTCCGTGTCACGCGAAGCTGAGACCCCCTGGAAAGATAATTCGCCTGCATCGATGATCCATTACCTTTCCGAAGACCTCTTGCCACAGGAGTAAACATGGAAGAAGAACGCGGAAACTACATCCGGTACAAACTATTACTGGAAAAAGCAAACGATCTTATAATAGTCATTCAGGACAATAAAATAGAATTCGTAAACCACGGACCTCTCGCCGATCTGGGATATTCGGCAGATGACGTGAGCTATAAAAGCATCTTTAATTATATCCATGTTGATGACAGGGGAAAAGTCTTGGAATTTCAGCGGAACAAAGCCAGAAACGAGGGATTGCCGGACGATCTGGTTTTCCGGATAGTAGGAAAAAACGGACGTCTAGTTTTCGTAAAAATATTATCGATCACGAGCGAGTGGAAAGGCAGGCCGGCGAGACTGGTCTGCGCCAAGAATATAACTGACCGGAAGTTGAATGAGTTAACGGTACAGCAATCCGAACATTTGTTGTTCACTATTATAGACAACCTTACAGATCCCACATTTGTTATCGATGTCAATGGCAAGGTTTTTCTGTGGAACAAGTCATTAGAAGCGGTTTCCAATGTTAAATCGCAGGATATTGTCGGGAAGGCAGATTTTAAGAGCGCGGTGCCGTTCTGCGGCTACGAAGGGCCACTTCTGATCGACCTCATGCTCAAACCCGATACGGAAATCCAGAAAGAATATGATTATTTCCAGAGATCCGAGAATACTCTCGTTGCGGGGCGGTTTCTTGAATCAACCGGGGGAAGATGCGTCCGAATCTGGGCGACGTCCTCAATATTATATGACATACAGGGGGATGTCATCGGCGCCATCGAATCATTCAGAGATATGACGGATTTAATAAAGACCGAGGAAACCATCAAGGCTTCAATTAAAGAAAAAGAGATTCTCCTGAAGGAAATCCATCACCGTGTGAAAAACAACATGCAGCTTATCAACAGCATGTTAAGAATTCAATTGCAGTATGTCAGGGACCCCGAATCGGCCGATCTGTTTAAAGACAGCATCAACCGTATTGCGACCATGGCTCTTATCCACAACGACCTGTACACGTACAAGGAGCATTCTGATATCAACTTCTCTGAATTTATCCCAAAACTGATCGACAATCTGCGAGCCACATACGGGCGGCAGGAGATAACAGTATTACTCGAGTCGGAGGAGATTCATCTCGGCATCGATGACGCGATCCCCTGTGGTCTTATTCTCAATGAACTGATTTCAAACTGCCTCAAACATGCGTTCCCGAAAGGGACCAGTGGCACCGTTCTGGTAAAAATATTTTTAGATGCAGGCACCCGGCTCTGTAATTTAGTCGTTCGTGATGACGGGAAAGGCCTTCCTTCCGATTTCGACCTTGCAAAAAACACGACATCGTTCGGTCTGTTAATGGTAAACCTGCTGACTTCTCAACTACGGGGAGCTGTGCGAATAAATTATTCGAATGGAACTGAATTTACAATATCATTCCCTATCAAGATTTGCGAGGAATAGCATTTTAAAAGCAACAGGCCTTAATGAATGCCGGGAACACGGGATTATTCACCCGTTATCATCGGCAGCTGAAAAGCGGGAAATGGCGGCCGGTGTCAATTGCCGCGGAATCTTGCCCATACCCGCGGAAAATAAGCCCCGATTATTATAAGGCCGAGCCCCATCAGAGTCCATTTCGTAAAGAGCACGTTTGGCTCGAAGCGGGTTAAACCGACATTCAGGATGCTTATATACCAGCCGATCACCATCAGAGCGACACCTGTCAGGTTTGGAAGAATGAAACTCCCTGTCTTTTCCATTTTCTGGCTCCCTTTATTTTCTCCGACTCAAGGATAGAGCGGATACCGCCCGCTTCCACTCCTCGATTGTACGACGATCAAATGCAAACGGCAAGAAGAATATATGCAGACCACGTACCGTGCATTCAAGGAGGCCGTCATCCCGGAAAAAATATTCAGCATGCCTGAAACGAGTCGATACAAAATTGTCCTGACCTGGCGGCAGGAATTTGGCCTTGACATAATTGAAATCTCATGCAATTCTCAACTGAGGATTTCAGGCAACGACGATGCCGCGGGCAGCTGAATATTCGGTACAGTTGTATTATAGAAACGCCGTACAAAGCCAGGGGCACGGGACCGGCGCCTTCTCAAAGTCCGAACCTTCTCTCTTAAGTTTTACAAATGCGTATCATATTCACGACTCTCCCGTCGGGACCTCCAACAGGAAACATCACCGATGATAGAGGAGCCGGGACCGCGGCGACAACACCAACGGTATTATAGTCCAGACCCCGGCTTATTGTTGAATACAAGAATATGTGAAACAGGCTTGCCGTCAGCCCGCGGAGAGACCCGCCGGATACGCGGCAACTCTGACAGTCCGCCAGGGAGAGCACCATGTATAAAATTATTTTATTGTCTGTGCTGATCATGTTCGCCACGACAAAAATATATTCACAGGAGGAAACAGGGGATACCCCCCCGGCCGACAGCGAACAGAAGGAAGACGTGAAAGTTCCCTACTCTCCCCTGTCGGTATACAAGTGGAATTATCTGATTTTCGGAAACAGTGACGATCAGGTCAAGGCCCAGTTGAGCCTCAAGTACGAATTCATCAGGGAGTCGGGGATATTTCTCGGGTACAGCCAGAGCATGTTCTGGATGCTTTACGAAAAATCCAGCCCTTTCTCTGAAATTAATTTTAATCCTGAAGTATTCTGGAACTACGGCGACAAGATCGATTTTCTGCAGCTCGGATTTTACGAACATAAATCCAACGGCAAGGACGGGCTGTCATCGCGCGCCTGGGACAGAAGCTACGCCCAGTTCCAGACCAGCACCGGCAGGTCTTTCAACGCGGGCATCGATATAAAAGTATTTTATTACCTGAGAAAAGCCGAGGAAAACAGGGACATTGACGACTACACGGGTTATTATGAGGCCAAGATATTTTTCAGATTCATGAAACCCGGTCCGGACAGCATAACGTTTAACGAGGAACTATACTTTCGAGGGGGCACGGGGAAAGGCAACTACGGGTTTGACTGTAAGAAAGGATGGATAGAAGCGGGAGTAAAGCTCAGGGTTCCAATACAGTCGATCCAGCCCCATTTCTTTATACAGGGTTTTTATGGCTACGGGGAGTCAATGGTTGTATACAATAAGAAAGATTTTGCCGTAAGAGCCGGATTTGTGATCAAATAAAGGTTTCTTATTCTGACATCAGACACCGGGGAGAAATCGCCTGTGCCATTTTCCATTCCCGTTGGATTCTTGGAATCACGCCCGTACGACAGCCACCGGTGCCGAATCAATCTGAAAGATTCGGTACCGGCGACTTTGCCCGGTACAATCATTTCTCCGGTGCTTTAACCGAAT
Source organism: Spirochaetota bacterium (assembly GCA_035477215.1). NCBI lineage: Bacteria > Pseudomonadati > Spirochaetota > Spirochaetota bacterium. Next base: position 17,370 of record DATIKU010000057.1, read on the forward strand.
CCTTTAATTTCTGACCCGCTTTTTCAATCTTATCCCCGGCTTCCCCGACTTTCGTATTGATCTTCTGTCCGGCCTTTTCGACGATCTGATCGATTTTATCGCCGGTGTCTCCGGCCGGCGTTCCCTGGTCCTTGCAGCCGGGAATTCCGACCATTAAAAAACTCACCACCAGCGCCGCAACAAGACATTTGCCGATTTTTACCATTTTGCATCTCCTTTTAGATTATTTAATAGACCAGCCGCGATTCCCGCCCCACCGGCTTCGATCCCCGGTAGGGCAGCCGTTTAAATACCGGCCCCGTCTCCGCCATAAAGCGAATCCATACCCGCGACACCGACGACAAACCCGGACGGTGGAAGGCCGCCCGGAATCGCCATCACCATCCTGCCTTGTCTTTAACTTGAACATTTGCGGCGTCGCAGGGCCTCTCATTGAGGCGACAGGGGCCGCAGCGTACACGACGGCCTGCCGGATTAATATACGCTGTTTGTCGGCTCGAGTCAAGAGGATTGTTCGAAATGATGCCGCCATGTATAGTGCTTTCGAGTGATGCTCCATGGTTTTCGCAAGGTCGATCAATCAAATATGTATTGATTATTTACATACTTTTAGGGCGTATATCCCCATGCTTATGGTATCCGGAATCTGCAAAAGTTTCCCTAAAAAAAAAGGCACGGTCCTGTCTGATATATCTTTTTCCATCAACAGAGGGGAAGCCGTCGCTCTGGTCGGCGAAAACGGCGCCGGCAAGACCACCCTGATCAGGATTTTTTCGCTGATTTTACGGCCCGACAAAGGATTCTTTTCGCTCAACAATAGGAATTTCAACGAATCCCCCGGATATATCAGGAGTAAAACGGGCACGCTGTTTTCCGGAGACGGGTCACTGTATGACCGCCTGAGCGCAAGGGAAAACATTTTGTATTACGCCCGTTTAAACGGCATATCGAAACGCGATTTCGACGCAAGGCTCGCAACGCTCACCGACGAGCTCTCCATCGCGTCATTCCTGGACGACAGGGTGTCGACGTTTTCCAGGGGGATGAAACAGCGCACCGCGATCGCGCGCGTTCTTGTTACCAACCCCGATTTCGTTATACTCGACGAACCGTCGACGGGCCTGGACGTTATCGCCGGCGATTCCGTCAAAACCATCATCAGACGCCTCAGGAACAACGGCAAAACTGTGCTGTTCTCGAGCCACAGTGTCGATGAAATTTTCAGCTGCGCCGACAGGATTTTGATCATACACAAAGGCGGAATCAACTGCGACAGGACCGTCGGGTCGTTTCAATCCGAACACGGGAAAGACCTCGGCTTCTACATCAGGGACAAAAATGAAGCTCATAATAGTCTTTAAAAAGGAACTGCTCGACCAGATACGCGACAAGCGCACGATTATCGCGGCGATACTCATGCCCGCCCTCATCGTCCCGCTGCTACTTTTCCTCATCCCCCGGGAGGCTTTGACCGCGGATCCGGACGCGCCGGCGAGGATAATCATCGGAGTAAACGAAACCAATATACGGAACATCATCCTTAGCTCGTTCAAAAACACCCAATTCGTGGATTCTGAATCGCCGTCGCAGGCCATTCTGAACGGCGAAGCCGATTGTATGATTGAGGTCGTCCGTAGCGGCGGCGGATACAGCGAACTGACGATTCAGTACGATTCCGCCCGGAGCGGCTCGGCGCTTTCATTTGCCAGGATACACGACCTGCTCGACTCGTATCTCAACCGATCCGCGATCACCCGCACGGCTTTCACAATACGGTCCGCCACGGTCCGCAGCGATAATGAAACCAGGACGCTCCTCACCCTGTCCCTCATGCTGCCGGTTTTCCTCATGGTATTCGCCGCGTCCTCGACCATCTCGGGCGTTATCGACATGACTTCGGGCGAAAAGGAACGCTCTACCCTGGAGACCCTGTTAAGCTGTAACGTCTCCCATACGGCGATCATCCTGGGCAAAGCGCTCGCGGCGTCGGCGGTCGGATGCACCTCGGTTATGTCTCTGCTCACCGGCCTGATGATATGCTCGCAGGCGCATCCCGCGATAACCGGCGGCCTGTCCCTGGCCGGGTTTGCCGGCGCGACGAATATCCTTTTACTGTCGGTGCTGGGCGCCCTGGCGGTATTTCTTTTCGCGAGCGCGGGGATGGCCATAGGGCTGTATTCGAAATCCGTCAAGGAAGGGACCATACTGGCCCTGCCTGTGGTCGTCCTCGGCTCGGCCCTGTCGAGCGGCCTTGTCGCAGGCGACCCCTTTACGGTCAAAGCCTATTACTTTTTGATTCCCGTCGTGAATATATCATACGCAATCCGTTCCGTAATTTACGACCGGCTCGACGCACTTTTATTGCTGATTCCGCTTTTTGTCACCCTGACGTACGCGTCTATATTTTTAATTATCAGCAGGCGCCTCATAAAAAATGAATCCGTCATTTTTAGAAGTTGAAATATTTTGCGCCGCTTGTATAATATGCGTGTCTCGTACCTGGGAATACCGTGCGATTTTCCAGGCGCGGCTCGGCTTGCCGGCAATTAACTATCTGACCGCAAGGAGGTTTGTATGGGATTTGTAATAGGCGTCCTGGTAATTGTAATCCTGGTTATAGTGATATTACGATTGACTTAAATTTCTAAGGATTCGATGGATGGGACGCGGCGAAAGCCCGGCCCTTCCGTCGGGACCATGCCTCCTCTCTCGGCAGGCGCCATCGGCGCGCCTGCGCTCGATCCCGTACGACAAACGGTCACCGGAAGACGGTCAAGCGATCAAGGGCACGGATTTCGGCAAACTGGTGGAATTCAAGGATGAAGTGCAACAATAGAAAATAGCAGCCTCATGGGCGCCTTACCCATGGGATTGAGTCGACCAAAACACCAATCCAGGAGAAGGAAACCCATGAGACCATATTCACAAATAACAAGAGAAGAGCGGCATGTCATCCAAAAAATGAGTGCGCTATTTGCTTTCCCGTGCCATGCTCGGGAAAGTGGCGCATATCGGCGGGTTTGGCCCGTGCCCGAAACCATTACGGAAGGTTTTCATCATGAAATTCAAAAAAGTACTTCTCGGTCTTCTCGTCGGTCTTGCTCTCATTGCCATCACTGGTTTTCTCGTTGTGCGAAGCTGGACCATCACCCCCCATGGCAGGCTCGATCCCAGGGTGGCGGCCTATCTGAAACTCACCGGCGCCGCGGAGAAGAGCGCCCTCGAGCTCAACGTGCCGGTGGAGGAGTCGCGCCGGCGGCTGGCCGAAAAGGCCGCCTCGGTGAGCGGCCCGCCGATTACGATGGCCTCGGTAAAGGACATGAAGGCAACGGCGAATGGGCTCTCCGTGCCCGTACGGGTGTATACGCCCGAGGGCGCAGGCCCGTTTCCGGCGGTGCTCTTCTATCACGGGGGCGGCTGGGTGCAGGGGAGCGTTGACACCCACGACTGGCCGTGCCGCGCGATCGCCAAAAAGAGCGGCGCCGTGGTGGTGTCGGCTGAGTACCGTCTTGCGCCCGAACACCCCTATCCAGCGGCGATCGATGACGCCTACGCGGCCCTCCTGTGGGTGAGGGCGAACGGAAAAATTCTCAATGCGGACACGACGAAGATCGCGGTTGCGGGCGACAGCGCCGGCGGCAACCTCGCGGCGGCGGTATGCCTCATGAGCAGGGACCGCAAGGGCCCGGCCATCGCCTTCCAGGCCCTCATCTACCCGAGCCTGGACGCCGCGTACCTGAATACGGAATCGTACCGGATATTCGCGAAGGGATATATGCTGGACAGGGCGAACATCGACCGGTTTATCGGAATGTACCTCCCGAACAGGAAAGACCGCACGGCCCCTTACGCCTCCCCGTTGTTGGCGAAAGACCACCGTAACCTGCCGCCGGCGCTCGTCATCACCGCGGCGTTCGACGTGCTGCGGGACGAGGGCGAGGCCTACGCGAAAAAGCTGGGCAACGCCGGGGTGCCGGCGCGCGCGGTCCGCTATCCCGGCCTGATCCACGGCTTTGTGTCGGCGCCGCGCCTGCTGCCCCAGTCGGTTCAGGCGATCGAGGAGATCGCAGCCGAACTCAGGAAGGCGTTCGGCGTGATGTGATGGCGTACCGTTTGCCGGTCCCGTGACCGCGCCCTCCGCGGCCACGGGGCGTTACGCGTCTTTGATGTCGCACATCCGTTTCACCTTTTTTCGGAAATAAACTTGCGCCCGTGCCGCGCTCCATGCATTTTTCACCGCGAACCCGTTTACCATTATTAAAGGGGAATGTTCATGAACGCGATACCGGCGACCCCGATCTCCGCCGCCATGCTCCAGCCGGCCGCGCCAGGCGAATTCAACGCGGCCGTACCGCGCGGGAGAAGTGAAAGGCGAAATGCCGCCCACTGCGAAAACCGACGCTTCCCGAGCAAAACCGGCAGGCATCCCCGATAAAGATTGTCTTACTTCCTGCATATATCAGTCCCTTCATTGTATAATCCTGCATCGATAAGATCATCACACCCGGCGAGGACCCAATTGTTGCCAATGCAGATGATGCATGCGTTATTCCGCACTCTTAGTACTTCCCCCTCTCTGCAATTTCGCTTCGCGCCTGCGCTCGCGAAGAAAACTAAGAAGAGTAGGAGGGCCAGCACCCTTCTCATAATTACCTCCCGCGAAGATTTTAAGGCAGATTTCTTTCTCTCTGGCAGCCTCCCGTCCGACCATATCGTCCCTCGTCCATCCACAAAAAGAAAACCACGAGAGAAGATAGCTCTCATCGTCATTGCCTGGTTTACTGTTATTCACACTCATTCTCCTTTCTTTTAAAGAATCCCCCTCATCTATTTTCTGGCGTTAAAGATTGTTACGGATTCCTCTTGGGGAATTATTCCCCTGTATTGACAGGGAGTCCTCCCCAAAAAAGGCATTCTCGCATGCCGCAATTCCCTGACAGCGGGTGGCCGGCGCGGGGGGGCCGTCCTATTGGACGCACCGGAGGAGGGAGAGCCCCCGCCGGCACCGAAAGCGCGCTTACAGCAGGTACGAAAGCCCCGCACCGAAGAAGAGCGCCCGCGTCTTTATGTCGGTGACGACGTCGTCCTCGTCGTAGATCGTCGTCAGGCCGCGCTCGTAGCGAGCGCCCAGGTCGAGCGACAGGCGCTCGCCGAGCGGAACGTCGACGCCCAGCTCCACATAGAAACCGAAGTCGTCGTCGATGGACAGCGTGTCCTCCACCGTGAACCCCCCGACGGTTGTCTCCGTATCCATGTCGCCCGCCATGCCGTAATAGAGGCCTCCCCCGGCGTAGAAGATATCGGCCACGTAGCGAAGGCCCAGCGGCACCGTCGCAAAATAGGCGGTGCACTCCAGCTCGAGGTCGGACACCGCCGTCCGCGCCGGGTAGACCACCGTGAAGCTCTTGGCGACAAAGTGCAGGCCCGTACTCAGCGCGAGCGCGTCGGTGAGAAAATAGCGGAACGAAAAGCCCAGTCCTCCCGCCGCTCCCGGGTCGATCGACGCGTCCCCCCACAGCGTGGGGTCGCCGTCCAGGTACCAGCCCACGGAGGGACCGCTCCATACCGTGGCGTCGGCGCTCGAAACGCCCAGCGAGAGGCTTCCTCCCAGCTGCATCATGCCCGCTTCGCGCTCGACAGCGAAAACGGGAACTGCCGCGACCATTGCGACCGCGAGAAAAACGATACTCAGTGTTTGTTTGTTCATACGTCTCCTTCCCTATGGTAGTTTAAGCGCGAATCGTTACGCGCGCTTCATAGGTGGAGACGGGCGGGACGGCGGAAATATCGGAAAAATCCCCCGTCTCATGTATTTTTCGGAAAGGCCGTTATAAGCACCCCGTCGCGCTCTACCACAACGATGCCGCCCTTGTCGAGCGTGCGAAGCAGCAGGCGCCTGAGATCGTCCACCTCGCCGATGAGCCGGTGGAGGCCCCTGCGGTCCAGAATCACCCGGTCCCTCTCGTCGCGGCCGCAGATGAAGGCGAGATCGATCATGCGTTCCGATATCCCCCGCTGGCGTACGCGTTTCGACGCGTGCCTGGTCTTATTCACGTTTCCCTCCCCGGGCGCGAGCGCCCTTTAACCGGTATGACGGCGCGGGGTCCGCCGATATCGGGAAAAAACTCCCGCCCTCACGGATGTATTCCATTTGTTCGAATATCGGGCTGGTATGATGTTGAACGGAAGCGCCCTCACCCCGCCACCGGGCCGGCTTCCGACATCCGTGTCTCCGCCGGCACTTCCCACATCGTGTGGGTCGCGCGCCCTGAGGGAGTGGGCTCCCAAACCTTATGCTCTGTATGTCAACTCCCCCTCTCCTTTCTTCCGGGCTTAATGGGAGAGGGGGAGAGGGGGTGAGGGCGCTTCGTCCGTCGTCGCGCCGGGGACTTATGCCCGGTACACATGCTCATTGTGCCAGCGCAGGTATCCGCCGCCGGGCTGTTCCTGAATACGCGCCGACAGCACCTCGAGCTTTTGGCCGTGATAGCGGTAATAATCCCTTCCGTTTTCGTACTCTTTCCTTATCCGCTTGCTCACCTCGACGGAATAGTCTTCCGCCACGGTGATGTATCCCCTGTCGAACAGCCGGTGGATGTCCGAGCGCAGCAGCAGGCCGTTGGCGATGGCGTGCGGTCCGGATTCGGCGTAGGGCTTTATGTGCGCGGCCTCGAGGGCCGGCACCGTACGTTCGCCGCTTACTGCGCAGCGCCGCCCGTAGGCGTTTTCGGGATACTTGAGCTTGAAGAGAAAGGGCGCGCCGCGCTCGAGGGCTTTGAAGGATATCTGCCCGCCGGGCTGCCAGAAGTTTACGTCCTCCGGGTTGTTTGCCGAGAGGAAGGTGTACCAGTTGGTGTCGGTTACGCCGAGGTAGAGGTTCATGGGAGAAATTATCCACGGCCAACAACATCAATTACAGCAGTGCAAATACTCACACGATGCCATTTCTTCCAGCGCGATTTCGATATCATACCTTTCGAACCGCGGCTTTAATTTTTCAACAATATCGATAATATTATCTTTCGTGGCAGTTTTTCTTCTCGCGGCCAAATCCCTGTCTACGAACAGTATGGTCGCACGCAGCTCAAGATCACTGGCATTATAGTCGCCAAATTCATCAACGACGCGGGAAATAGCTTTATCAACTTCTGACGAATGAATAAATTCGGCGCCTTTTTCTATTAGCGCATCCGCTCGTTCACCGGGCGAAATAACATAACCCGCGAACTCGGCAGAATAGTCTTCAACTACAACTCCGCCGATATGGGCTACAAGGTCCAGATCGTGATGCAACTGGGAAGAGAAAGGACCATAGTTATAAAATTCAAATTCGTACCCGGTAGGAATCTCGAAAAGATCGGTAAGGAAATATACTATCTTCTGTAAAGCGGTTTTTCCGAATTGCGGGCTCTTGGGTGCGAGCCGTCGGGCCAACTCCGTTATCAGCGCGTATCTGTTCCAGGGAACAAGCGCGTTCGAATCCATGCCACCCTCCGAATGCAGCTACTTATTTGTTAATCGACATGAGCAAGCGATTCGCGTCGTCCTTTTTTTCCGGCGGTACATACAGCCTGGTCTGGTTGACCGCCGAAAGCCCCTTGACCACCGGCGAGAGGAACGACAGGGGCGTTAGTTTATCGGTTTTTGCATCAGATTCAGCAATAATCCTGATGTCCGACGAATCATACTTATACCAGGAGTTTTCGGCCTTGTCAACAATTATTGCAAAATTACTTAATTTTTGTTTAGCGTCTCGAGCTTTTCAAGATCAGATTGTTCGGGCCTTTCGGGAGTCTCGAAAATACGACGATAATGCTGCCGGGCGAGTAAAATCCGTCCATGCTCACCGGCATGCCCCCCTTTAACCAGTCCCATCACCTTGCAGTCGTCCCAATCCAGGTACTCCTGGATACATTCCTCGGTCGGGGGCGAAAATTTATCGTTGTTAATCGTATCAGCCGATCCGGTTTTTTGTTCCAATGGATATATCAATTCTTCCTTCGCCAGCGCATGGTCATAAAACGGCCTCAGCCCGGCCATGGAGTCCTTTATTAGCTGGATTCCTTCTCTTTGCATTATGCAGGTGGACCTGGGATAGGGAAACTCAACACCGGCATGAAATTCTATATTGGAACGCTTATTTCGCATTATATCATACGAGAATCGCATCCACTCGGGCTGGTACTTAACGACCTTGTTCTTCCCATTGTCCAGCATGGTCCTCATATCAAACTGGAGAAGAGAAATCATTATTGGAGTACTTTTCTGGCTTGGATAAAACCGCTGATGGATTCGTATAAATGGAATGGCGCCTTTGTCCTTTTTTAGTACCGGGTGGTGATTATTCAAGACCCGCAACAGCAATTTCTGATAATTGGAAAATTCCTGATCGAAAACCGCATTGAACAGGTACTTTTTTACGGCATTAGGTATTGTCACAGACAACTCGAAGCTGGAATCTCCGATTATAAATGAAACATGGGGATACGAGGTAAATCCAGACTCATCGCCGGAGCCGAGGATACTCAAATAATCCCATACGCTCCTCGAGTTTTTTCCCGTGATCGCGCCCCTGCCTTTGGAGTTCGGATCGATACCAATCTCTTTAAGGAATTTTCTATCACTTTTAATTTCGCCAATAAGTAGTCCCAACAACCGTTTTGCTTCCCCGTAGGAATAGGGATTGTCGTCATCAAAGTGGATTCCTGAATATTTCGTTATCTTCCCCTGTTTTAAATACGAATCCTGTCTCATCCTAGCCTCCGCGACCTCGAAATAGCGGACGAATTCCGCCGCCCAGGGATGGTTGTACATCTGCGCACAGCCCCATTCGTAAATTTTACTCCATGTAATCGAAAACGTATTGGCCACACTCGCTGCATCAAAATGCTCCGTATCGATAACCAGTAAGTAGATCGTGGAATAGCCATGACGGGCGATTGTCCTCACATGGCGGTTCAGCTGGTCTTTCGACACCTGGCTGGCTACCTTGCTTTCAACGGCGAGTATCCAATCGTCGTCCGTGTAAATACAGGCATCGGGCAATCCTTTGCGTGTGGATTCGTCTTCGGGTAGTTCATCGATTCCGGGAATACTCTGTTCAATTGTTTTCAACGTCCCTTTGGGGTTCAACCGACCGGAGGTAACAAACCTTAAAAATGATCGTAAAAGCTTTTGATCGTGATGCAGGCTCGAAAAAAGGGCATGGGTCAGCTTGTTTTCGGGCTGGGTGTATTGATCGAAAGTATTCCTCATTGTTTGATAAATTGTAATGCTATTAATGAATATTCTTATAGATCAATCGCATAAAAATCAGGAGACGGCTGTATGGAACATGAATCTCCTGATTCCATCTGCAATAATTCACTCCGAGAAGAAAACAAGGATTGTCCCGAGAGTCCATAAACACACAAGGATTTTATCCCTGACTTTTTCGGCTTGAGAAGTTCCTCCAAAAGTTTGGAGGGACCAGTTGTTCAAAGCGATAAACATCTACCCTATGGTAGCCAAGCCATCACCGATTTTACTAAATAATTTCGGCAGTTTATATAAATATGAATCAGCAATACATGACAATGAAGCGATAGCCCCAACAGGAGATAAACCCATTATTAACAATCGTATAACCCTATAGACTGACGATCTCTCTGCCATAAGTATCTTTCCGATCTTCTCCCGGGTTTCTTTATCAGGAATTAATTTTTCGAAATATTTACCATAGTCCTTCGTTTGTTGTTTCCTTAACTGAAATTCCCTGCTTACTAAATTCAGCTTATTGGCAACAGCTTCGTATACACATAACCCAGCAAAGACGGAAGAACATACCACAAGGGTCAATGTGGCCAATACTTTCTCCATGGCTCCTCACATACTCCCGGATATCAATACCCCCACTCCTCATGCCGCACCGGCAGTCTGTTCAGCTGGTCCCGGTGGAACTTCCATTTCGGCATGAACTTTTCCATAATGGCCACGAAGCGCTCATTGTGGGTGGGTTCGATGAGGTGCGCCATCTCGTGCACCAGGATGTACTCGAGGCACTCCGGCGGTTTCTTTGCGAGGTCGGTGTTGAGGCGGACGTGGCCGGCTTTCGGATTGCAGCTGCCCCAGCGTGTTTTCATGTGCTGGATGAAGACCTTTTTCACCTTCACGCCAAGGCGGGGCTCCCATCGGGCGAGAAGCTCGGGGAGGGCCGCCCTGATCTGGTCCCTGAGCCACTGGGACACTATGGCGTCCCTCGCGTCATCCCCGGTTCCCGGACGCACGTAGAGCTTCATGGAACGGTGCCCGAGCTCCACGCGGGGAGGGGCATCCTCCTCGACCACGGTGAGGAGATACCGCTTCCCCCAGACATAGTGGCTTTCCCTGTCGATGAACTCCCGGGGTGTTTCCCGCTCCTGTTCCCGCAGCTTTTTCCGCTGCCGCTTGATCCATGCGAGCTTCGAGATTGCATAGACGCGGATGGTGTCGAGATTCATGTGTGACGGCGCTGAAATCCGCACCTTCCCGTCCGGCGGGTAGACGCTCAGGTGGACGTTCTTTATCTTCTTGAAGACGACGTCCGCGTCGAATTCCCCCAGGTCGATTCTCCGCCCCATCAGTACTCCGCCTGTGCCTTGACGACAAGGAAGATCCGCTCCACCTGCTGTTCGTCCTGGAGGACTTCATAGAGGGCGCGCTTTATCGCCTGCTCGCGCGTCTGGACGCCGCGCCATCCATCGGGCCTGTTGTCCTTTACCGCCTTATCAAGCTTGATTGCCAGATCCAGCCTTGGATCAACGAGGCCGCCCTTACCCTCGGCGACTTTGGAGCTCTCCGGTTTCAGGTTGTTGTAGATCGCCCGCAGGGCCTGGCTTTTCTTTAAGGGTTCCGGTGTATCGTCGCTGTGGCCGGCATCGACCTTTTTCGCGAGCTCCGCGATCTGTTTGAGGTATTCCTCGTACTCCACTGCCTTCGCCTTGCGGGCCGCGATGATCTCGTTCAGGAGCGCCGACATCTTCTCGTAGTAGGCCGGGTCGTTCAGGTGCTCCCTGACGATCTTCTTCCGGACGTTGTTCTCGATGGTCTCGGCGATGGCGTTCTTGTCGCCCTTCAGGCCCCCGAGGCTGGAGGTGATGGCGTTGGCGATGCCGGTCTTCACGATGAGATCCCAAAGACCCATGTTGTCGAAGGGCGATATCTTCCTCGGCTCCTCCGCCTCGATATAGGTATCGATGAGGTGGCGCATATCGGCCTCGTAGGCCTTCAGGTCGATACTCTCGCCGCTTGCCTTCCGGATGATCTCCCGGAGGTTCAGGTACTCTTCCAGCTCCTTCTTGATGCGGGCGATATCGTCCCGGTCATACCCGGCGGGCTCCAGTTCGTCGGCGATGGCGGCGTAGGCGCGCACAAGGGCCACGGTCGACCTGTACAGGGTCTCCCGCCGGGGCTCGTGCTCTTTCAAATCATCCGGGATCTCGGTGTTGCCGCAGAAGTAGTGGATGTGCTCCAGCTCGCCCCCGGGCGGCTCCACGGGCTCACAGAGGAGCGCGAGCGACTCCAGTGCGCCGTCGAGGCGCTCCCTGCCTTTCCGGAGGCGGTCCTGAATCATCACCTCGGGATCGGCCCCGCCCGCGCTATGGTCCAGCTCCGAGGTGTAGACGGCGATGGCGTTCTCGACTTTGTTGAAGAGGTCCTTGTAGTCGACGATATGGCCGAACTCCTTGTCCTCGCCGTCCAAACGGTTGACCCGGCAGATGGCCTGAAAGAGTCCGTGGTCCTGCATCGACTTGTCGATGTAAAGATAGGTGCAGGGCGGCGCGTCGAAGCCGGTGAGGAGCTTGTCGACCACCACCAGAAGCTTCATGTTCGCCGGCTCTTTCGTGAAAAGCTCCTTCGCCCGGTCTTCGTAGACCTCGGTCTTCGTCTTGCCGCCTTTGGCGACGACACCTTCCAGAAGCTCGGTGTAGGTAGTGTAGATGAATTCCCTGTCCGTCTCGGTGTTCGCCCCGGTGTCTTCCTTCGTAATGTCCTGGGCATTGGGATTGTAGGAGGTCACAATGGCGCACTTTCCCGCGAAGGGCGTCTTCTGGAACATGGCGAAGTACTTGCACGCCTCGTAGATGCTCGACGCCACCAGGATGGCATTCCCCCGGTCATTGGAAAGCCGCGGCTTCATGCTGAAGTCGAAGACGATGTCGGCCACCACGCGCTCCATGCGGGACTTCGAACTGAGGACTGTCTGCAGGGTACCCCACTTCTTTTTCAGCTCTTCCCTCTGCCAGTCGTTGAGGCCCCGGGTCTTCGCCTCGAACCATGCGTCGATCTTCTCCTTCGAGCCGAGTTTCTGGTCGATGTCCCGCGCCTCGTACACCAGGTCGAGGACCACGCCGTCTTCCACGCCCTCGCTGAACTTGTAGGTGTGGATGTAGCCGCCGAACACCTCCAGGCTGGTGGCCCTGTCCCTCGTTAGGAGCGGCGTGCCGGTAAAACCGATGAAGACCGCGTTGGGCATGATCGCCTTCATGGCCCGGTGAAGCTTGCCGCTCTGGGTGCGGTGGCACTCGTCCACGAAGACGAAGACCTCGCCCACGGTCGCGCTCGGCCGCGCTTCCAGGTCCTTTATGAAGGTGTCGAAATCGTCCACGTCCTTCCTTCCGAACTTGTGAATGAGCGAACAGAGGAGCCGCGGCTTCGCCTTCCCAAGCCGGGTGACGAGATCGCGGCCGCTCGAGGTGCGCACAATCTCCTCGCCCGCGTCGCCGAAGACGCGCTCTATCTGCTTGTCCAGCTCGTCGCGGTCGGTGATGACGGCCACCCGGGCATGGGGGTTGTTCTCTAGTATCCACTTCGCCAGGAGCACCATGACGATGCTCTTGCCGCTCCCCTGGGTGTGCCAGATGATGCCGCTCTTGTGCTCCCGCACGTGCTTCTGCGCCGCCTTGATGCCGAAGTACTGGTGCACCCGCGGCAGTTTCTTGATGCCCCCGTCGTAGAGCACGAAGTCGCGCATGAGCTCGATGAGGCGCTCCTTTGAGCACATCTTGAGGAGGTACTTGTCGAGCTTGTAGCGGCTGTCATCCGCCTCGTCCTCCTTCCAGGCGAGGAAGTACTTCTCCGGCGTGCCGATTGAACCATACCGCAGTCCCTCGGAGTCGTTCCCGGCGAAGACGAACTGCACGGTGCTGTAGAACCACTCGTTGAACTCGGGCTTCTGGTTGGAGATGCTCTGCCGGATCCCCTCCCCTATGGAAACACCGCTTCGCTTGAGCTCCAGGACCGCGACGGCGATGCCGTTGACGTAGAGGACGATGTCGGGCCGCCGCTCGTGGTTTCCCCGGAGAGTCACCTCCTCGGCGATGGAGAAATCGTTCTTCCGCGGGTTCTCCCAGTCGATCAGGCGTACGGTTTCCGTAACCGTGCCCGCCTCGATCTTAACCGGTACGCCGTAACGCAGGAGGGAATAAACGGCCCTGTTGTTTCCATAGAGGCCCCGGCCGTGGTTGTCCGCCTCCCCGTGCAGAACGTACAGGGCCCTGCTGATATGGTCTCTCGTATAGCCGCTTTTCGCGAGCCAAGACGACAGCAGGTCTTCCTCTATGTTGCTGTTCAAATCCCGGCACCCCCAGTTCCCCAGGTAGTCGTAACCCAGTTCGTCCCGAAAGAGGGCGCTGACGCGGTTCTGTGTAGCGCGTTCCGGCTTGCCTATGTCGCTCACTGTATCACCTCCCAGCGACTTCCCTTCTGCGGTCCGACAAAACGAAGTCTGCCATCCTTGACAAGTTTTGAACTGGCACGTTCCACCGCTCTCAGTGACTTGCCGATCGCCTCCGCGGTTTCTGCCAGGGTCGCATGTGGATGTCCTGACAGGCATTCAAGGATTTTAACGGGTGTTTTTACCGTCGTTTTCACCGGCGCTTCTACCGTCGTTTCCACCGGCGTTTCCACCGCCGTCTTGTAGCTGAACTCCACCCAGAGGCCCGCGTGATCGTATCTGATATCCGGTTCTTTCGTGCCCGATTCCCTGCAGGCCGTGATCATTTTTTGCCTTTTCCAGTGCTCATCGATTTCAGCAGACCCTTACCTTTTTTTGTAAGGCGGTATTTCTGCAACCTGCTATTCGGCTTGTCCGGAATGGTCATTTCAATGAGATTCGCCTCAAGCGCCGGGACAAGGTATGCTTCTCGAAAGTGGTCTTCATGGCGCAGTCCGAGGACTTTCTGCATCTCGGTTCGCTTCATCTCTCCTTCAATAATCACGAGCAGTTTCTTGACTTCCCCGGTGACTTCCCCGGTGACTTCCCCGGTGACTTCGGATGTTATTAATTCATGCTTTCGCCAGATGACCGCGACAAATCCATCGGTCAGTCTGAATTCCGGTTCATTCAAACCTGCTGCAACGCATCGGGAAATCATATCGCGGATGCCAGTCCCCATGCGCTCAATATATTTGGCAAGGTAGAGCGGCTCGGCAAGCAGGGGATTACCGGGCACCGAACCGTGCGGCTGCCTCAGTTTCTCCAGCGTCAGCGAAGGAGGCAGCGTACCCGGGTTCCACACCTCCAGCCGGTCGGCAAACAGCATCACCTGGACGCTGCCGGTGCTTGTATAATCGCGGTGCGCGATGGCGTTCACGACCGCCTCACGTACTACTTCCGGAGGTATTTCATAGGCCACAGGGGCCTGTATGCTTTTCGCGCGTGTGCCGACGGCAAGGTTGATCTTTGAAAGGACAAAATCAACAGCCTGGTCCGCCAGTTCGAAAACCGTTCCCTTATAGACCTGATATGAAGGAATCGGTTTAGTTTCTTGCGTGCCGTGGAAATGAGCGCACTTTACTTCGGATGAAATCAGGAATCGCTGGGGACGCTTTCCGAAGAGCAGAACAGACGCGTTAGTGAGACGCCCCTCGTCAAGTAGATTGAGGTGCGTTAACAGCTCATCCGGCGGGGCTTCTTCCTGTAACGGGAATCCCCGCGATCGGCGGGCAATGCCGATGAAGCGTGACATGGCCGCGCCGTCCAGATCGGCCAGAGTCGCTTTCAGACAAGGGGCCGCGTCGAACGGCCCCGAACGTATCAGCTCATTCTTCGTGAGATATTCAACAAGAGCGGCATAGAGATGGGAAACCAGCTCCGGGGTGCTGGCAAAGCGCCGGCGAATAAGTTCATTCCCCGCTTTTCCTATGAGCGCCCGCATTTTAGCGTGCTTGATCGAATCATCCGTTCCCTTGACGAATATCAGGCGGTGCTTGCCCAGCTTTCCGGCAAGCGCGAACTCGCGTTCGGTGGGTGAAACGCCTTCGGCGTCCTCGAAACCATACTGCTCGCCGAACAGTCCCACGTAAATGTCGCACTTTTCCACTTCATGCAGATACACCTCGTCGGCCCTGCGGTCCGCGGCGGGGACGTCCTCGAACAGGAAGGGGTCGAAGAAACGACGCATCAGGGCGTCGCCTCGCAGGTAATCGCGAAGCGCCGCCCGTTCATCGGCAAACTCCTTCTGCACGCTGCTGATGAATATACGTATCGTTTTCATGAGAACTGAATGCTCCCGCCTGAAATGTTTGCCTTCATATCACCCCTTCACCAGCTTGAAGTTTACCTGGTAACGATAGAATGAAACCACCGGCGCCGCGGCAAGCGCCCAGCGCAGCTTTTTATCGTCCTCGAGCGCGATGATGACGCCTTCGACCGTCTGATCGGGCTCGGCGATCTGTTCCTTTACGTAGCCCATATAGCGCAGGATCTGGCCGACTACGACATCCGATGCCCGGCCGCGCTTGAGCTCGACGACCAGAAGCCGCCCGCCGTCCTTGCTTACGGCGAGGATGTCGATCGGACCGGCATCCGTTTCGTATTGCTGCCCGACCGGTTCGCCCTCCTCCTCATAGATCGAGAACTCCTTTCCCAGTTCGGTCTGGTTCCAGTTGGCGACGAGAAAGGCCTCCAGGTGTTTTTCCATTGCGAAGGCGACCGGGTCCTCGACCGCGGGGTCCGAGGCGACGATGTCCACGGAGGCGTTTCCCTGCTCCAGGAATCGTTCGATTTCCCTCGCGTGTCCGGTGATGGTGCTGACCGTGCCGATGGAACCGGTGGAGTTCTGCAGGGCCTCGCTCATCGCGGTGCGGGCGATGGACACGGGTAGCCAGTTGATCTTTCGCCGGTGCGGGAGCACCAGGCCAGGAGCGTAATAATAATCGCCTGCCACCTCGCCCACCCTGTACACGCCGGTGCCGTCCGGCGAGAGCACGATGTCGCCCTTCTGTATTCCTTTTGAAACCGTCCACAGCGCGCCGCAGGCCAGCCCGGCGCCGATTTTGCTTTTACCGGGCTCCTTCGCCAGCATGACGGGGATGAATCGCTTATTGAATTCCTTCCATTCGTCGGGCAGTTTGCCGGTGAGGTCCTGGTCCAATCCGAAATCCGCGCCGATATATCCGCCCGCAAAGCATTCCGCCGCCAGGGCGCTTTTTTTACCGAGCATGATACGGTAATAGTTTCTCATTCTGATATAGCCTTTAGCGTTGATTTCAATTCACGCACTCGATCTGGAAGTTCAAACTGATCTTTGTAAATAGAAATATTCCATTCACTCTTTTCATATTTGCCTTTCAGGCCTACAAAATTATTATTCCTACACCGCCATTTTCGACATGATTGGATATCGTTGACGTTGAAGAACGCATCATGCGTATCATGGAGACTATGTTTCCCCGGGATAATATCTGGTGGATTGAAATCAATTTCGGGGTGCTTTAACAGGGCATCGTGTAAGAGCTCTTTCGCGGTTATTCCGGGTCCTCCTGTAGCTCGGGGAACGAGTAGTTTGCCATCTTCCTTGATAAGGTTCCGCAGTAAGAAGCTTACTGGAACACCCTCAGGACCCACAACGATGTCGATCCGATTCCAATTGGATTTCCTGTCCATTTTAGAATAGAAACGAAGTCCTGCTTCCATCTGTCTCGGGGTGTTTTTCCATGATTTACTATTCTTCCTCGCTTTGAATTGCTTCCTCCACCAGTCATGACACTCATCTCCAATGCCGCCATAGTACAGTTCAACCATGGCAATGATATACAGTGTGTTATTTGTAATAAGTGTTGAGCCGATCAGCCTTTCCCCAACATCCAGTGCCGCATTTTCGGAATCACGAAGACCATTTTCATCCAGATCACCCGTCTCCGTGATTATATGGTTCCTGATTCTTGGATCAAGATAGAATGGAGTATCGCTCATACCAGCCGTATCCTCCCCGTTAGCAACTCCTGCATCATTCCCTGCTTGACCTGCCGCGCCTTTGCGAGCTTCTCCTCCAGCGCGGCGATCTCCGCGTCCATGTCGCTCAGGATGGCGGCAATGGCGGTTTGTTCGGATAGAGAAGGAAATAATCCTTGGATTTCAGACAAGGATGTTCCGCTTATATGGACGATAGCATCACCTTGACCTCTGCTTGCCTTCTGTCTGATAATGGGCGCAGTATTCAGATAATAGCCAAGATAAAGCGGGTCAACATTCTCTGTTCTGAGAATGACGATATCTCCCCCTGCATAGGCTTCGATATCATCCACAAACGCGACGCATTTACCGATTTCTTCCTTCGTTTCTCCAGAACCAGCAAATAAGATATCTCCATGCTGCAAACGAGTTGCTGTTGCTGCAACATCATGCGAAATCCATGAGTTGAAAGACTTGATGAAGTATTCATGATGCGTGTATATTTCCCCATATCTGACACAGGGGATTTTGCCGCTTTGTGATTGTTCTCTGGAAACACCGCTTCCTTTTAAGAATGTTCCAATCTGTCCCAGCCGCTTCTCCTCCCACTCCCCACTGAATCCCGGCAACCGCAGGTTTAATTGAGAATGGACAATGGATAATTGAGAATTATCACCATTCTCCATTTTCAATTCTCCATTATCAATTGGCGTTGGCTCCGGAGGAGACAAAAGCCTCTGCATGGCGCCCTGCTTGACGAGACGCTTCTTGGCGATGATCTGCTCCAGTGATTCGATGAGGGCGTCCGCATCACTCAAGGCCCCGGCGATGGCTTCCTGCTCTGCGAGGGTGGGAGGGAGAGGGATTTGCATTCTTGCTATCATATCTCGTCGCACAGAATCAACTGATGATTTAGCAGTCATCTGCATGATTCGATTATAGAAGTGTGAACTGAAATACAAATAGAAGAAGAATCCGTTTATGCCCTCCTTGAAGTCAGATATTCTGTATACCCGCTGGTGAACATCAAACTTGCCATTAATATAGTGAAACACCTTGCCAGTTCCCACGCCGTCGCCTGCAGTTAAGACTGCTTCTCCATCAAATGAATAACTATTTATCCGCTCAATGTTTTGAGAACGGACAAAGAATGGATATAGTCCATCTTCAACACGATCTTGTGTGTTCTTTCCGCCGGTTGTTATATAGGCCAAGTTTTCGACATATTCAAGATTCCAATCCTCGGGTATTACATCCACTTCTGTCTGTTTATATCCAGGTTTCACTTCCATGCAAACCCCATCCTCTCAAGATGCGCCTTCACCTTCGCCTCAAGCTCTGCCACGCGGTTCGCCATCGCCGGCATCGGCGCCTCGTAGCGCTCGGCAAGCTCCTTCACACGTCGGGTGAGGGCCTGGCTCACGCGGTCCATCTCGCCGTGGATGGCCGTCTCGAGGGCGGCAAGCCACTTGTCGTCCACCACCAGGGCCTTCACATCGGCCTCGGAAAGCTTCGGGTACCGGGCGTAGGCCTTCGCGTCAAGATCGGCTTCGGCTTCCTTGAGGCGCTTCTTGAGGGAGGCTTCCTCGTCGCAAAGCGTCATCCACTCAGTGAGAACGGCGGCTTCGTCCTTCGACTCCGCGTCGCCCTTGATCTCCTTCAGCCTTGAAGCGACATTCGCCTTGTTCACCTTGTCAAGCTCCGAGAACGCGCCCTCATCGCCCCCGTGCTCCTCCTCGAGCTCTGCCATCCGTGCGGAGACGCCCTCCAGCTCCGCCGCGAGCGCCTCGACGGCCGCCCGATCCTTCGCGAAGTACCGGGCGATCACGAGGTCCCGCAGCACCAGGTCGCAGGTCCAGCCCTTGTCCACCTGCTTCCCCGGTTTGCCGTCCTTTCCTTTCTTTGTTTCAATTATCCGGTACGTTTCGGCCTTCCAGCCGTCGTCGGAAATGAGATAACAGTCGTCCTGCATGGTCTCCGCCCAGTAGTCCATGATGTGCTGGTAGATGTCGTAGTTGTCGACGAGCGGCTTCCCCTTGTAATGGCACAGCAGGTCCTCGGAAAGCGTGGCAATGAGCTCTCTCGGGTGGAAGCCCTTCGCGAGCGCCCTGAGCGTCTTCGCGCTCTTCTTCCGCCAGGCGGCGAAATGTGCGTTCATGCCGGTAATGAAGTCGGTGAACTCCGGGTGCTCGTAGATGGCGGTCTTGATGGCCGACTTCTCCACGGCGAGGTCGAGGTAGCCCGGGCGGTTCTCCCTGAAGAGGGCCGCCCTGAGCTTCGGGCAGATGTCCCAGTAGCGCTGGAGCGCGTCCACGTCGGCGGCGGGAATGCCGCCCTTCAGGTGCCCGGAGATATCCTGATAATCCTCCGGCTCGGTGCTGTCGATGTAGCGCGGCAGGTTCAGGTTGAACTCGTTCTTCTCGATCTCCGCGAAGCTCACCATGCGCGAATATTTAGAGAGGTCGATACACCGGTTGAAGGTGTCGACTATCCGGTGGATGTCCTGGGCGCGCAGGCGGTTCTTGGGGCCGTCCTTCATGAAGCCGGCGCTCGCGTCGATCATGAAGACGCCCTTGCGCGCGTTCGCTCCCGCCTTGTCGACAACCACGATGCAGGCCGGGATGCCCGTGCCGTAGAAGAGGTTCGCCGGCAGGCCGATGATGCCCTTGAGGTAGCCCTTGCGCACCAGGTTCCGGCGGATCTCCGCCTCGGCGCCGCCCCGGAAGAGCACCCCGTGGGGAAGGATGCACGCGCCTTTTCCCGTGCTCTTGAGCGACCGGACGATGTGCAGCAGATACGCGTAGTCGCCCTGTTTCGCCGGCGGCGCGCCGAAGTGCGTGAAGCGCCCGTGGGGATCGTTCATCGGATCGAGTCCCGTGCTCCAGCGCTTGTCGGAAAAGGGCGGATTCGCGACCACGTAGTCGAAGGTCTTGAGCGTGTCGCCGTCCTTAAACTTCGGGTCGGAGAGCGTGTTCCCCTGCACGATAAGCGCCTCCGGGTTGTTGTGGAGGATCATGTTCATCCGCGCCAGGCCCGATGTGGCGGCGTCCTTCTCCTGCCCGTAGATGGTGATCTTCGACTTGGCCTCGTCAGCCAGCTTCAGCAGGAGCGATCCGGAACCGCAGGTGGGGTCGTAGGCCGTGGTGGCGGCGCTGGTCTTCGCCTCGCGGATGCCCGATATCTGCGCCATAATGCGGCTCACCTCGGCGGGCGTGTAGAACTGGCCCTTACTCTTGCCGCTTTCCGTGGCGAAGTGCCGCATCAGGTACTCGTAGGCGTCGCCAAGGATATCGTCACCCTCGGCCCGGTTCTTCGAGAAGTCCAGGTCCGGGTCCTCGAAGATGGTGATGAGGTTCGTGAGCCGGTCCACCATCTCCTTCCCGCTCCCAAGCTTCGAAGCATCGTTGAAGTCCGGGAAGTCCGACGCCGACAGTTGCTGGTTCGCCTTCACCAGCGGCGCGATGACCTTCTTGTTGATCTGGTCGCCGATATCGCTCTTCCCCTTGAGCTTCACCATGTCCTCGAAGCCCGCGCCCTTCGGAATGGTGATGGGCGTGTACTTCTGCCCCGCGTACTTGTCGCTGATGTACTTTATGAAGAGGAGGACCAGCACGTAGTCCTTGTACTGGCTGGCGTCCATCCCGCCGCGGAGCTCGTCGCAGCTCGCCCAGAGGTGTGAGTAGAGTTCGGATTTCTTGAGGGCCATTGTTCGCTCCGTTACATCATTCATCCGGCCGCGTGACGGCGCGTGCTCTTTATACCGCCCCGGCCCGGGCCGTGCAACTCAATCGCCAGCGGCAAATTCAGTCCGACGGCCGCGGACCGGTAGATCAACCTAAATCCCGATTGACCTTTCTCAAATTGACGGACAGCTCGTATTCGAACAGATCGACGCTCTCAATCTGGGAACAGGCGATAAGCAGGTCCTCGGAAATGCTTCGGGCGATGATTATCCCGCGCACCTTCTGGCCCTTCTCCGCCAGGTTTTTGCGTATCCAGCCCGTGTAGCGCAGCAGCTGGCCGATCACCCGGTCGTAGCCCCTCGACACCTTGAGCTCGATGACGACGAAATCGTTGTTTTTGTCGAGGGCGAGAATATCGATATAGCGCCCGCCGACATCGTACTCGATACCGTTTATGCCTTCATCCTGATAGAGCGTAAGCCCCTCCTCGACAAGGGAAAGGTTTTTCGCCAGGAAATTTTTCAAATCGCTTTCGTAGGCGAACTCGTACGCGTCGGCGATCTGTTCTTGCGGATCCCCCACGGGCTGCGGCTCCTTTCCGAGCTCATAAATCGGTGCCAGGTCCTTTTCCGGATCGTAAAGGCGCAACGACCTGTCCGGCAATTGGAAGAAGAGGTCATCGATGCCGTCGGGTGATGCATGATAATGGGGCCTGCTGGGGGCGTTCGTGGTCATTTTGGTTATATGGGCATCGATGGTGCCCGGTTTTATTTTTGGATAGTTCTTCGAAAACCAGGACCGTATGTCATCCCGCTGAATCCGGCTTCCGGGAGTCATATTCGAAGCGGCAAAATCTTTCATCAGCTCGCGGGTCGGTTTTTCATAAATCGTTTTCATACTGTGCTCCTTTTGGTCTCACAATAAACATTTCCATCGATTGATTCATTGGTCCGTGTGGTAGGGGCCAGGCATGCCTGGCCCCTACCACACGGACCAATGAATCAATCGATGGAAATGTTTATTGTGAGACCAAAAGGAGCAC